>DATNRE010000262.1:0-15259 GCA_036703685.1 Candidatus Obscuribacterales bacterium | reverse complement strand
CCCCGAATGCTCTGTTAATGATCGAAAATCTGGCTAAACCCGCCCCGAATGCGATCGCAATACCAAAAAAACAGGGTTTCTAATTCGGTTAATTGCCACAAATCAAGATATCTTGAGAAACTTGGTTTCTGATTCCTCAACTTCTGTAATATATTCTTTAAGACGATTATTCGATGGCTAGATGAAATTATTGCATACTTTGATCATAGAACAACCAGTGGGGTAGTGGAGGGAATTAATAACAAGCTGAAACTGATTAAACGTTCGGCTTATGGATTCAGAAATTTTAAAAACTTTCAAGCAAGATGTTTACTTAATTGGCATTTTAACTAAATCTTTAGCATACTCAATACTGAAGAATCAAATATAAATTACTATTACCTATTACCTATTACCTATTACCTATTGCCTATTCCCTATTGCCTATTACCTATTGCCTATTCCCTATTCTGTTTTTACAACACATTTATTGTTTAAATATGTTATAATAATAAATGTAGGTGCGAGACGTTCCTGCCAAAGTCCAGGGTTAAAACCCCGAAACGCAAGCAGGGAGATAGGTACAGACAATTGGTAAATGGAGTTAAATCCACTAATAAATCCAGTCAAACCCGTCTTAACTTTGAAAATGTGACCTTAAAGGAAGGTCAATCTCGGAGTCAATGGTGCGGCTATCCGAACCTTAAAAGTACGGTAGCTAAATCAAAGAGATTCGGCAACTCTCACAGCGTCAGACTGATTATCAAAACGCTGAAGCTGGGAATAACGGGAAATCGGGTATAAGTCAAATATCTAAGGAGTTCCCTAGCCAATTGCCCAAGAATAACGAAAGTGAACATCCGTCCTGAACTGTCGTAAATATTAAGTAGCGAAATTGACTTGATTACGCTGCGTTCAAAAGAACAAGGGGAATAGATAGATGTTTCTATATACTTCTATAAAGGTAATATCTAATCCCGATACTTACTAAGACTCCCGAAATTACCCCGGCAGATAGGATGATTCTAAAGGCAATAAACCCATTTTCAAGGAACGTTAAAACCCCTCATATACTCCTACAGAGGTCGAACACTGTCAGGTAGCCACAAATCTAAGGCGTATGTTATGAGGGCGAGAGATGGATTCTGAAGCCAACGCCTAAATGTAATGTTTAGGATATGCAAATAGAATCCGGTCAAGTTGTTAGGTAAGGTTGTTATTAGCAGTACAAACGGTGAAAACGAGTTTTAAGACTACGGAAGCATGGAATACAATCAACTGGGCGAAAGTTTATAGAAAAGTATTCAAGCTGCAAAAGCGAATTTACCAGGCATCATTATCGGGACAAAATGCCGCATCTCGGAAGCTCCAAAAACTTCTAATTAAGTCATATTACGCCAAACTCTTAGCAGTTAGAAGGGTAACACAAGATAATCAAGGCAAGAAAACCGCCGGGGTAGATGGAATCAAATCCATCACACCCAAACAACGATTAGAACTTGCTGAAAGTCTTAGTAAATACCAAAAGGCGAAACCACTCAGAAGGAAATGGATACCCAAGTCCAACGGAGAGGAACGTCCTCTAGGAATCCCAACTATACAAGATAGAGTTAGGCAAGCCTTGGTTAAATCGGTATTAGAGCCACAATGGGAAGCCAGATTTGAGGGTGAAAGCTATGGGTTTAGACCCGGACGCTCTGCCCATGACGCAATGTCACGAATCTTCCAAAGTATCAATAAAGGTGAATATTTTATCTTAGATGCTGACATCTCAAAATGCTTTGACCAGATTAACCATGAATACCTACTGTCTAAAATTGATTGTCCATCAACATTAAAAGCCCAAATCAGACAATGGTTAAAAGCTGGAGTTATGGACAACGGCATATTTAACGCAACAGAGGCAGGCACTCCGCAAGGAGGTGTCATCAGTCCTTTACTTGCAAACATCGCACTGGATGGAATGAGTAATTTAGTTAGAAGCTTGTTTCCAAAGAAAACGAGCAACAACAAAAACTACGCAACAATCATCAGATATGCCGATGACTTCGTGGTTATCAGTCCACAATTAGAAGTCATCCAACAGTGCAAAATTGCCATCGAAGAATGGTTAAAACCCGTAGGGTTAGAACTGAAACCAGCTAAAACCCGAATATGCCACACACTTAAAGAAATTGAAGTAAATGGCGAAAAGGTATCACCAGGATTCGACTTTCTAGGTTGGAACTTCCGACAATATCCGGTAGGTAAACACCATTCGGGAAAAACAGGAGGTATGGGAGCCAAACTAATAGGATTCAAAACCCTAATCAAACCTAGTAAGAAGGCAATTAAAGCTCACGCGGACAAGGTAAAGGAAGTGATTAAAACCCACAAAACTGCACCCCAATACGCATTAATCAAACGCCTAAATCCGGTCATCAGAGGATGGTGTAACTACCATTCCAAAGTTGTTTCCAAAGAAACATACTCCTCACTAGATTACATGATCTGGCAGAGATTAAGAGCATGGACAATCAGTCGATGTGGTAAAGCAAGTTACGGTAAACTGAAAAATTATTTCAGGAAAAGGGAGGACAAAGCATGGAATTTTGAAACCAAAGATGGTTTTAGATTAACAACCCATGCCGAAACACCAATCACCCGTCATGTAACCGTAAGACCTGAAGCATCACCTTATGACGGAAATTGGACATATTGGAGTACAAGGAAAGGAACATCTTTTGATGTACCTAAACGAGTAGCAACTTTGCTCAAAAAGCAAAAAGGCAAATGTACCTTCTGTGGTCAATATTTCACCCCAGAAGACATTGCAGAAATCGACCATATCATCCCTACATCGAAAGGTGGAAAAGATGAATATAAGAACCTGCAATTAATACATCGCCATTGTCACGATACTAAAACATCAACTGATGGGTCTTACAACTCAAAAGAAGATGGATGCTCTGATGATAACAGTTCAACTTGATTAGGAGCCGTGTGCGGTGAAAGTCGCAAGCACGGTTTTGAATGGGAGTTGGGGGCTGTAAAGCCTCCTTCGACCCCTATTAATTTTTTTATTAGTGGTTTTTTCCAATACTTACTGCCATTGAAGCATGACTCAAACTGCTATTCCCGTTGGAACAATTTTGCAAAACCGTTACCGCTTGATTAGCATTTTAGGTCAGGGGGGGTTTGGTCGTACCTATTTAGCCGAGGATCAGGGACGGTTTAATGAGCGCTGCGCCCTGAAAGAATTTATTCCTGTCCAAACTGGAACCTACGCCCTGGAAAAATCCCAAGAACTTTTCCGCCGGGAAGCGCAAATTCTCTACCAAATTCGTCATGCTCAAATCCCCCAATTTGGGGCGGTTTTTGAAGAAAACCAACGGTTATTTTTAGTTCAAGATTATGTAGAGGGCAAGACCTACCACGCCCTCTTAATGGAGCGAAAAAATTCCTCTCCGGGTTTTCCTAAAACCTTTACCGAATCAGAAATTGTGCTTTTTATAAGGCAAATGTTGCCCGTTTTAGCTCATATTCATAATTTAGGAATTATCCATCGAGATATTTCTCCTGATAATATTATTTTACGTCATCAAGATCAACTCCCAATCTTAATTGATTTTGGGGTGGTGATTGAATTAGCAACCCGAATTAATACCCCTGATTTAACCTTACCTCCGGCGACTCGGGTGGGAAAATTAGGTTATGCTCCTTTTGAACAAATTCAAACCGGACAGGCGTTTCCCAGTAGTGATTTATATGCTTTAGCGGTGACGGCAATTGTTTTATTAACGGGTCAAGAACCTCAATATTTATTAGATCAAACGACCTTATCTTGGAATTGGCAACCCTATACTCAGGTTAGTTCTAATTTCGCTCAAATTATCGATAAAATGTTAAGTCGGCAACCGAGTGATCGCTATCAATCGGCCCCGGAAGTTGAGCAAGCCCTACAAACCCTGAATCAGCCGTTAAATTTTCCCCCGACCCAACCCCCTGTAACCCGTCCGACAGCCACTCCCCAACCTCCAAACCCTGATTTTTCCCAACTCCCCACCCTGGCGGTCGGACGGCCGTTAGTCACCCAACCGGGGCAACAACAAGCTCAGAATTCTCCGGTAAACCCGCCTCTGCCCTCTGCCCCAACCCCTGACCCTGATTTTTTGGGATCTCAACCCCTCTGGGAAAAACCCGCAACGGTGATTGTAGTGGGGATGATCGTAGCTTGTTTAGCCGCTTGGGGATCTTGGGCCTTGGTAAAAGGATTGCTCAAAGCTAACAATCCGTCCCCGGATGATCCCCCTGCACAGGTGAATCCCCCGATCGCTAGTCCTTCTGTACCCTTACCCGGACTGCCCCCACCGACTTTGACCCCGGCTCCGAATTTACCGTCTCCCCTGCCTACGCCGGTTCCCATTCTGCCGAACACCTCCACAAAGAACGTAAATTTGACCCTAGGGGATGCTGAGGTGTTGGTGGGAAATCTCCAAGGGAGTGAATCGATTAATTATGTGGTTTCGGCTGAGGCGGGACAACAGTTTTATGCGTCTGTGAGTGGGGAGGGAGTATTATTCACCTTGATTGGCCCCGATCAACAACCGATTAATCAAGAGGGGCCGGTATCGTTATGGCAGGGAACTCTGCCTTTAACGGGGGATTATACCGTGATTCTCAAGCCCATCCCCGGACTGCCAGAAAGCGACTATCGGTTAGAAATGACTTTGATTAATACCCTGCCCCCGGTTACGCCCCTGGAACCGGAACCGGAACCGGAACCGATTCCCCTTCCTGAACCCGAACCCCAACCTCAACCGACTTTTGCACCGGAACCTCGACCGACCTTTGCACCGGAACCTCAACCGACCCCGGAACCGACTCCCATTCCTACCCCGGAACCCACCCCCGAACCCACTCCCATTCCTACCCCGGAACCGACACCGGAACCGACCCCGGAACCGACCCCGGAACCGACCCCGGAACCCACCCCCGAACCCCCGGTGGAAAGGATCTTTGAACTGAACGCAGAATAGAATGATGGTTTTTCCGGGTGATTTTTCGGTGTCAGGAGAACACGGACTCAATGGTGGTCAACTTTTTCCGTTAGACTATTAAAGCAGAGAAAATATTAAGCGCGGTGAGAATGGTGAAACCAACTTTATTGATTGCTGGAACGGATACGAATGTGGGAAAAACAGTATTGACTACTGCGTTAATTTCCTATTGGCAAACCTATTATTCATCTCGCAGTTTAGGGGTTTTTAAACCGATTCAAACAGGCCTGGGCGATCGAGAATTATATACTCAAATTTTTACTTTAAATCAGTCGATTGAAGAAATTAATCCTCTACATTTTGCAGCCCCTCTAGCTCCGCCAATCGCAGCCGAATTAGAAGGAAAAATAGTCGATTTAAAGTTAGTTTGGTCAAAGTTATGTCAGTTACAAGAAAGTCGGGATTTTGTGTTAATAGAAGGGCTGGGCGGTTTAGGTTCTCCGGTGACTGATGAGTTGATTGTTGCTGATTTAGCACGGGATTGGCATTTACCGACTATTTTAGTAGTTCCGGTTCGTTTAGGTGCGATCGCCCAAGTTGTGGCTAATGTTGCCTTGGCTCGACAGACGGGGGTATTGTTAAAAGGATTAGTCTTAAATTGTGTCGAACCCTGTTCTGAACAGGACATTAAAAACTGGACTCCTACCCCTTTAATTGAATCTTTAACCCAAATCCCAGTTTTAGGAATTTTACCCCATCTTGATAGACCAACCGATCGGGAAAAATTGACTCAAATTGCCTCGGATTTAGATTTAGAAACTATTTTTAATGAATGATTAGGGAACAGGGAACAGGGAACAGGGAATAGGGAATAGGGAATAGGGAATACTTCGACTTCGCTCAGTAACAAGGGAATAGGCAATAGGGAATAGGATTGCTATAATTTATTTTGATCATAAATAACTTTAAAAAAAGCCTGCCTAATTTCTGAGAAAGTAGAAATCCTTTGTGGAGAACTGTTATAATCAGTTTTACTCCTTAATAAATTTTTCAGATTTTCCGCATACCGATGGTTTCTACAATTCCCTGCTTAAATTCCGTTAATCTCTCCCAACTACGACTAGATATCCGTAACTTACAGCCACAGTTAATTGAATGGCGTCGCCATTTACATCAGTATCCCGAACTGGGATTTAAGGAAACCTTAACGGCGGAATTTGTAGCGGAAAAACTCAAAAAATGGGGAATTGAGCATGAAACCGGAATTGCTAAAACCGGAATTGTGGCTATGATTGATAGTGGAAAACCCGGGCCAGTGTTAGCGATTCGCGCCGATTTAGACGCCCTACCGATTCAAGAGGAAAATGATGTTTCTTATAAATCCCAACATCAGGGAATAATGCACGCCTGCGGTCATGATGGTCATACGGCGATCGCATTAGGAACAGCCTATTATTTAGCCCATCATCGCCATAGTTTTCAAGGGTTAGTTAAAATTATCTTTCAACCCGCCGAAGAAGGGCCAGGGGGGGCGAAACCGATGATTGAGGCGGGGGTTTTAAAAAACCCGAATGTGGATGCTTTAATTGGGTTACACCTATGGAATAATTTACCCTTGGGAACCGTGGGAGTCCGTAGTGGGGCGTTAATGGCGGCGGTAGAAAAATTTCAATGTACCATTTATGGGAAAGGGGGACATGGGGCGATTCCCCATCAAACGATTGATTCAATTGTGGTTGCTTCCCATATTGTTTTAGCCCTACAAACCATTATTTCTCGCAATGTTAATCCCTTGGATGCGGCCGTTGTTAGTGTGGGTTCGTTTCAGGCGGGAAAAACCGATAATGTGATTGCGGATAGTGCGAAAATGTTGGGGACAGTGCGCTATTTTAATCCTATATATAAAGGTTTTTTTGGCAGTCGGATTGAACAAATTATTGCCGGAATTTGTCAAAGTCAGGGGGCGAGTTATGAACTTAATTATAGTTCCTTATATCCTCCCGTGATTAATGATAAACGGATCACGGAGTTGGTACAAAGTGTGGCGGAAACTTTAGTAGAAACTCCGGCCGGAGTGATGCCTGAATGTCAAACCATGGCGGCGGAGGATATTTCTTATTTTCTCCAGGCTGTGCCGGGTTGTTATTTCTTTTTAGGTTCGGCCAATGGGGATAAAAATTTGGATTTTCCCCACCACCATCCCCGGTTTGATTTTGATGAAACGGTTTTAGCTATGGGGGTAGAAATGTTTGTGCGCTGTGTGGAAAAATTCTGTATTTCAAAACTCTGTTAACTGTTAACTGATGACTGATGACTGATTGTTATTGTTGGCAAAACTCAAATTTAGCAATATCTTTGGGTAAGGCAGGAGCATAGGGAACCTTGACTCCTTTGGGTGCTAAAATACCCATTCCATAAACACATCCCTTTTCTGTGCTACAACTGGTCATATTCAGATTGAGTTCATAAACATCAGCAGCCGGGGGTTTAAATGGCATTACAGATAATGTATCTTTTTCCGATTGTAAAACCTTCCCATCCAGGGTTTTAAGACTTAAATTGACATCGGTACAATTTTCGTCACAATAGCCCACAAATAAATATTCTATCGCCGGATCAAGCCTAATGGTTAAAGGAGCATTCGCCTTCGCTGGCCCCTGGCGGACAATTGGCCAAAATGCCAACTCAAAACCGTCTCTCCCCGCATCTTTAACGACTTCTTGGAGTTTACAAACGACTGTTTTCTCCTCTGCGGTGAGTTCCCGAGCAACCGCAGTCCCGAGGAACACTGTGCCCAACAAAAGTGCAAATCCAGGCAAGATTAAATGTTTGCTGTTCATCGATATTTTTTGGGAAGGGATGGTACGTCGCGAAATTGAAAATATTCAGGAGAATATCACATTTTGGCGCAATTGCTACTAGCATTATGGGCTTTTAAATCATCTATCGTAAATAGACTTTGAAATTCTAAGCCTTCCTGCTGATAGAGTTCCCCGCCCCCCTGTTGTCGGTCAACTAAAGCAATAATATGATGGGCTTGATATCCCGCATCCTGTAGGCGTTTGACCGCTTTCATCGCCGATTGTCCCGTGGTCACCACATCTTCTAATACCACCACCTGGGAGCCCGGAGGTAAAGTTGGCCCTTCAATATAGGCTTGGGTTCCATGTCCTTTGGCTTCCTTGCGCACAATTAAGGCAAAAACCGGCCGATTTTCATAGGCAGAAACCACGCTCACCGCCGAGACCATCGGGTCAGCCCCCAGGGTTAATCCGGCCACCGCTTGGGTATCTTCGGGTAACATGGCTAATAACAAACGGCCAATGGCTAAGGCGCCGTGGGGGTGCAAAGTGACTTGTTTCCCATTAATATAATAGGAACTCTGTTGACCAGAAGAAAGTACAAAATCCCCTTCTTTATAGGCAAGTTGACAAAATAAATCCAGTAGCCAATGTCGTAGTGTTGTTAAATCCGTTGTGGCGACAGACTCATTCAGAATTACCGGATGTTGATGTTGATCCATTGATGATTAGAAGGGTTTAAGTGCATTTTATTAGTCTACTATAAAAGTTATCAACTTTTATAAAGATTTATGATTTTTTATCAAGATTAAGAGTTGCCGTTTAGGAAAAATTGGCATAGGATAGAGGCAAGTTTCTCTGGATAGGGTGAAAATATGAATCGGAAACAAACTAGCCGCCCCAAGTTGCAACCTCTTGCACAAATTCCGGTTCTATTCACTCCCGGGGTGATGGTTCCATCGGTACTTTTTGTTTGCCTATTTCCCACCTCAATCGCTGCACAAACTATTATTCCGGCACAGGATGGCACCGGAACCCAGGTCACGCCCCAGGGAAATCAGTTTAATATTAATGGCGGAAGTTTATCAGGAAATGGGGCAAATTTATTCCATAGTTTTGAAAAATTAGGACTTTCTCAAGGTCAGATTCTGAATTTTATTTCTAATCCCAATATTCAGAATATCTTAGGACGAGTTACCGGGGGACAAGCCTCTTTTATTAATGGGTTAATTCAAATTACGGGCGGAAATTCCAACCTATTTTTAATCAATCCGGCGGGAATTGTTTTTGGGGAAAGTGCCAGTTTAAATATTCCCGCATCCTTTACCGCGACTACTGCCAATAGTATAGGATTTGGGAATCAAAATTGGTTGCAAGCTATCGGGGAAAATCAATGGCAAACCTTAGTGGGAACTCCTCGGGATTTTGTATTTAATGCCGAAAATCCTGGGAGTTTAGTTAATTTAGGAAATCTTACGGTTTCCCCGGGGCAGAATATAACCTTATTAGCAGGAACGGTTTTAAATACTGGAACCATTTCTGCCCCTGCCGGAAATATTACCATTGCGTCGGTAACGGGGGAAAATTTAGTTAGACTTTCCCAGGACGGACACCTATTAAGTTTAGAATTAACCTCAGATATTCCTCAAAATAATTCCACCTTTACCGCCCTATCCTTACCGGAATTACTCACCGGAGGAAATTCGGTAAGTGCCAGTCAAGTTAGGGTCAATGAACAGGGACAGGTTGTTTTAACCGCTTCAGAAATTACGGTTCCTACTACACCTGGAACTACAATTTTATCAGGAACAATTGATGTGAGTTCCCCGACCCAACTCGGGGGAAACCTAGCGTTAACTGGAGAAAGAATTGGTTTAATTAATAGTACCTTAAATGCCTCTGGGTTAACCGGAGGCGGAACGGTTTTAATTGGGGGAAACTATAAGGGACTCGGGGATTTTCCCAACGCTCAAAAAACCTTTATTAGTTCTGATTCCTTTATTAATGCTAACGCTTTAGACACGGGAAATGGCGGACAAGTTATTGTTTGGTCAGAGGAATTAACTCAAGTTTATGGTGGTATTCAAGTACGAGGGGGAATACAAAGTGGAAATGGCGGATTTGTAGAAACCAGTAGTCGGGGTATTTTAGATATTAACACCGCCCCCGATATTTCAGCACCCGCCGGGTTAGGAGGAACCTGGTTACTTGACCCAAATAATATTAATATTGTTGATGATACGGAGGGGAATACAAATATTAATGAAAACTTTTTAGACCCAGATGATTTAGATGATTTAGATGACATTGATGACATTGATGACATTGATAACTCGGGTGAATTTCTATTTAATACCAGTGATGATAATGCGAGATTAAGTGTTTTTATCTTAAAATCAGCCCTAAGTGAAGGAAATGTTGTTGTAGAAACCGGAGATGGGGGAACTAATTCCCAAGATGGGAATATTACCTTTCAAACCTCTTTTGATTTTGATGGAATTGGGGGAGAAAGAAATTTAACCTTAAACGCTGCGGGTAATATTATTCTGAATGGACACACAATTAGTGATAGTATTCCGAATGATAGTGATAAATTAAACCTCAATTTTAATGGGGATTTTGATAATAATAATAACGGTGCTGTTTATATTAATAACGCTACCATTAATACAAATACGGGGGATTTTACCGCAACGGGTCGAGGCAATACTCTTTTTCATGCTGGGGTTTTAATTAATAATAGTCAAATTAATAGTTTAGGGGGAAATATTACCCTAGATGGAATTGGGGTTGATAACCAACCTTTTAATCATGGGATTCTGCTGACTAATAGTAGCTTAAATTCGGGGAATGGTAATGTTGATTTAACCGGAACCAGTGGCATAGAAACCGATACAAATGTAGGGGTTTGGTTAGACCAATCTACGATTAACTCGGACGCAGGAACTATTAATATTATTGGGAATAGCCAAGGACTTGAAACCAATAATATTGGCATTCTAATTAATAATAATTCTACCTTACAAAGCACAACCGGGAATATTAACTTAACCGGAAATAGTGAAAATGGATTCATTAGTTTTGGGGTAAACTTGAACCAAGGTAATATTTTAACCGTTGATGGTGCCATTCAAATCGCAGGAACTGCCGCCGGAAGTGATGGAAGTGTGGGGGTTTATATTAGTGAAAGTAATATTACTGCTACGGGGACAGGAAATATTGATATCAATGGAAATAATAACGCCACGGGAAATAATAATGATGGTCTTTCTATCTTGAATGGCGCCCTGATTTCTACCACCGGAAGTGGGACAATTAATCTATCGGGGGTGAGTGGTGAGGGTAATATTAGCGAGGGAATTTTTATTCAAAATGGACAGGTACAAACCACCAATGGCAATATTTTAATGAATGGTTTGGGACGGGGTTTAACTTCAAGTCCAGGGATTTTTATTGGGGATGGAGGCGAAATTGTTTCTACGGGAACTGGGGATATTCGTTTAGATGGACTCAGTAGTGCGACCGGAAATAGTGGTCATGGAATTGCCCTTTTTGGTAGTGCAAATATTAGTGCGACAGCAACGGGAAATATTGATTTAGTCGGTAGTAGTAGTCAGACTCCCGATAGTCATGGGATTTTTATTTTAGATAACCCTAGAATTGAGGTTTTTAATGGAAATATTAATTTAACTGGCGTGAGTTCATCTTCCTTAGCTGGACAGGGTATTTTATTAGGAAATAGTCTAATTCAATCATCAGGAACCGGGGCAGTTAATTTAACAGGAACTGGCAATGGGACTGGGGGCGATAATAATGGGATTCTTTTAATTAATACCGCACAAATTAATAGTTTAGGCAGTGGAGATATTAATATTCAAGGTCGCAGTGGAGCAGTTACGAATAGTCAGGCGGTGGGAATATTTGGAGAGAGTCAAATTCAAAGTAATACGGGGTCAATTTTAATCGATGGCGTGAATGATGGCGAGAATACAAATAGTGTAATTATTGGAGAAAATACCCCTATTACTACCACGGGTTCTGGAAATATCACAATATCGGGAAATCAAGATTTATTAATTAATTCCGTGACGAATGCCGGGGGTGAAATTAATCTCCAAAGTAGTGAAGGAAATATTGATAGTAGTTTTGGAATTCTTGATAGTAGTTCTGGTGAGGGAAGTGGGGGAAATATTGTGATTAATGCGGCGGGTAATGTTAGGGTTGCGGAAATTAATGCGAGTGGAAACACCCAAGGAGGAAGTGTTAGTTTAACTTCTGCTAATAATATCGTAACGGTAACTGATAATATTAATACTTCCGCCACCACAGGTCAGGGAAATACAATTACGGTTTCTGCCCCCCTACAAATTGCCCAACCTACAATTACTTTTAATACTACTGGAATTACAGGCAGTGGGGATATTATTTTTAATAATACAATTAATGGCATTATCCCCGGCAGTAATACGTTAATTCTGCAAGCGGGTAATATCAATTTTAATGATAGTGTAGGTAATCTTATTCCCCTGAATGGTTTAACCCTAACCGGAGATACTATTAATAGTATAGCACCGATGAATCTGGCAAACTCTGGGTTAACCATTAATGCCAGTGGGGAGGTAAATTTGGCTAATATTCTAACGACCGATAACGGCATTATTAATATTTTAGCCACCGGAAATATTACCACTCAGGATATGACCACCGCCGGGGGAAATATTACCTTAGAAAGTAGTAATAATATTGATACGACCGCCGGAATATTAAATAGTTTTTCTACCGCCACAACCGGGGGAGAAGTTAATTTAACCGCTACTAATACCATCAATACCGGAACCCTAATTAGCGGGGGAGAAACGATTAATTTAACCAGTACCAATGGGGAAATTAACACCCAAGCTGGCATTTTAGATAGCAGTTCTTCTGATAATAATGGGGGCAACCAAACCCTCAACGCCTCGGGAACAATTACCCTCGGAGAGATTAACACCAGTACCGCCTCTAATTCTAGTAATAGTCAAGCTGGAAACCTGGATATTTCATCGGGAAATAATACGATTAATTTAACTGGAGATATTAATACTTCAGCTACCCAGGGTCAGGGAAGTAATGTTAATTTTAATGCTAATGTTATTCTACCTGAATCCCAGGTTACAATAACAACCCGAGGAAATAATAGCGGTGGGAATGTTACCTTTAATGGAACAATTAATGGGGATAGTGAAAGTAATGCGGGGAGTAACAGTTTAACCCTGGAAACTGGAACGGGAGATGCAATTTTTAATCAAGCTATCGGGGATAGTTTACCGCTCCAAACCTTAACGATTAATAGCGGAAATGTGGTTACTCAGTCCACTGTCAGGGTAGAAAATGGGGGAATTAATATTAATGCGACTCAAGATGTTAATTTAGGGGATACCATAACAGCTAATAATAGTCCTATTGATGTTAGTGCTACTGGAGATATTACCACATCAGATATTATTAGTAATGGCTCAAGAATTGCTCTCACCAGTAATACCGGAAATATTAATACCACATCGGGTATTCTTAATAGTAGTTCGACCACGGAAGACGGGGGAGAAATCAACCTCAATGCGGCCCAAAATTTAACCATAGGTGCAGTAAGTACCCGTACAGAATCTAATTTAGGAACCAGTCAAGCGGGAACCCTAACCCTGGCCGGAAATACGATTAATTTAACCGATAATATTGATACTTCTGCTACTGTTGGTTCAGGGAATAATATTACCTTTAATTCTCCGGTTATTTTAGATGCGGATACCGTTACTTTAAACACATCGGGAACCGCCGGAAGTGGGGATATTACCTTTAATAATACCGTTGATAGTAATAGTTCAGGGAGTGCTAATTTAACCCTGCAAACTGGGACGGGAACGGTTAATCTTAATCAAGATATCGGTGCAACAAATCCCCTAAATACTTTAAATATAACCAGTGGAAATGTTAATAGTAATGGGAAAATTAATGTTGCCGGAGAAGGAGTTAATATCAATAGCAGTGAAACTGTTAATTTAACCCAACCTATTACCGCTACCAATACCGCCACAATTAATATTAATGCTGAAAATAATATTACCACCGCCAACCTAACCACCCAAGGTCAACGGATTATATTAAATAGCAATACGGGCAATATTGATAGCAGTGCTGGAATTATTAATAGCAGTTCCCCTAATAGCAATGGTGGTGATATTACGATTACAACTCCTGCTAATATTACCCTAGGGGAAATCAATACCAGCACCCAAACTAACCAAGCTGGAATTCTAGCAGTAACGGGAGAAAAGATTACCTTAACTGGAACTATTAATACCTCGGGAAATAGCGGGACGGGTAGTAATTTAACATTTGATAACCCCGTTGAATTAAATCAACCCGTTACCCTAAATACATCGGGAACCTTGGGAAGCGGAAATATTACCTTTAATAATACAATTAATAGTATTCCTGTCAATAATAACGGTTTAACTCTGCAAGCGAGAACTGGCAATGTTCAATTTAATAATTCCGTCAACTTGGGAGGGTTAGAAATTAATGCCCAAACCGTTAATAGTAATTCTCCTATTACCCTGGATACGGGAAATTTAAGAATTAATTCTAGTGATACTGTCACCTTTGGCCAAGATATTATTACCACCAATGGAAGTAACGTTGAAATTAATGCCACTAATAATATTGTTACCGGGAATATCACCACCAATGGTCAACCGATAACCCTGAATAGTTCCACGGGAAATGTTATAATAAATCCCGGTATTCTCAATACCAGTTCCTCTGAGAATGGCGGAAATATTACCCTTAGTACCCCCCAAACCTTAAATTTAGGAGAAGTTAATACCAGTAGTATCAACGGTACGGCAGGAACCCTAACTTTAAACATGGGAAATAATCCAATTATTTTAAATAGTAATATTAATACTTCGAGTAATAATGGAACTGGAAGTCAACAACAATATAATAGTCCCCTACAACTCGCATCTCCTGAGATTACCCTAACTTCATCGGGAACTAATAATAGTGGGGCTATTATTTTTAATAATTCCATTAATGGAAATAGTAACTTAACTCTAAATGCGGGTAGCGGTAATATTATTTTTTCCAGTGTGGGTGATAGTAACCCCCTATCGAGTTTACAAGTCAATACCACCGGACTCACGACCCTAAACGGCAATTTAACTACCAATAATAACGTTGATTTTAGTAATGCTTTAGGAGGAACGCAACTCGAAAATTCAATTGCGATTAATACTGCTGGAAATAATGGTAATATCCTCTTGAATAATAGTCCGGTAACGGGCTCCCAAACCCTCACGCTGAACGCCGGAAGCGGAACAATTTCCCTGAATACTGTGGGTAATAATAATAACCCCCTAGGGGGATTAATTTTCCAACAAGCGAGTACCCTGAACCTGTTTGGCGATATCTACACCAGCACCGGACTTAGCTTTTCCTCCGTAAATACCGTTAATATTGCCA
>DATNRE010000261.1:0-3218 GCA_036703685.1 Candidatus Obscuribacterales bacterium | reverse complement strand
GCTTTAATTAAAGCCAGGTTACGTTCCTCTGAGATTCTCAGGGATTCTTGGAGTTGTTTTGATTCGGTGATATCTATTCCAAATATTGCTATTCCTTGTTCGTATTTCTTAGCTGAAATCAAGAAAAATCTTTGAGGAGTCTTACATTCAATTTCCCAATTACCGGAGGCAGAATCAGATTCAATAAAGGATTGCATTACCTCTCTGAGATTATCCCCAGTATTTAACCATCCGATAGGTTGATTGCAAAATTCTTCTGCGGTTTTTTCAAAATATTCAGCCATTTGTTGATTGACTGAAATATATTTAAGTTCATAGGAAATATAACTCGCAAGCCCCGGACAACTCGCTAGAAAAATTGAAATTAAATCATATTCGGTTTTATCATAATTCATATTTTATCGGCTCCTATTTCTTCCCTATTTTATCACTTTTAATTTAATATTAATATATTAATCTTAACAAATACACCTTGAATGTCAAGAACCAATATGAATCATTATTCTTATCGGATCATTGTCTGTACCCTTTGCACAATTGCTATAATTTCTTTAGTCGGGGGAATTTATTTGTCAATTATTGATAAAGCAATCCCAGAGAGTTTAATTGCCCTTGGGGGAAATGCTATTGGAGCCCTAGCAGGATTATTAGCCCCCAGTCCTATGCGTAATAATTCCGATTAATCTTCAAGGAATTTATAAGAACTAGCCGTGGTTTTCCCCAGTTTGTTTTTAAGTTCTGGGGATTCCAACACAAATTTCAATAATTTATGATAGTCTTCAATTCGTAGTTCATAAGAAGTAAATCTATAATTGCAGTTTAGGCAGACTCTCCTTCGTTTAACATTAGAGTCTAAATTTAGGACTTTTAAACAAATTAAATGTTGACCGGAAGTAGCACGGCTTTCCAAAACCTTAGTTTTACTATCACATTTAGGACATTTCATTAATATTTTCTCCAAAGTTAGACCACTAAATCTAATTCGGCTTGAGCATTTTCTTTACGAATCTTAATCTCGCGTTCGTCGTTATCGTTGCGATTAGATCCTTGACATAAAGAATCAATTTTTTCCTTAGCTTGTAACCATTTTTGATGAGAGGTTTCAGCCCAAGACTGAACTTCCCAATCGTGGATTTGTTGACAAACTTCGGGGGGAATCCGGTCATCTAATCCGAGATTTCTGTAGCCCGATGCAGCATCGCACCCATTTCGATTACAAAGTGGGTCAGGGTCATTGGGGTTGGGATTGGCAATTACCAGTTCAGAACGAGTAATAAAGCCCGAATCGTGGCAACAGAAGCAATGCCACCGGGGTTTCCAAATCTCCTTTTCTTCGGGGGAAGTGGGGCGGGAGTTTAACGCCGGGAGTTTCTCAAAGACTGGGGCTGTTGGGGCTTGCATAGTTATTTTTAGGAATGGACATTTCCAGATGGGCAAGTTCGGCGGGGGAGAGGGTCGTTAATCGTCGTTGTCGTTCTGCCCTTGTCCCGTTCTTTTTGGCTTCGAGTCGGGCTTTGAGATTGTCCTTAAAGGAATGTCGGGCTTGCTCTGTGTGCGCGCCCAAGGGTTCTGATGTTGGTATTGATGTTGATGTTTGTGCGGGGGCGGGGGGGATATGGTAACGACTCAAAATCACCCATTCCCAAAAGTCCGACCGCTCAAAGGAATCGGGTTCCATGGCCAGGAAAGTTTTGCGGACATCTTCTATAAATGGGGTTTGAGATTTGGCGATCGCAATTTCGGAAATCCATCGGGTAAACTGCGGGTGTTGTTCCCAGTAGATTTTTTCCTTAGCTAATTGATTTCGGAGGGCTTCGGCTTCTTGGAGTTCCCGATGGCGGACTTCGTGGGGGGATTTTTTGAATTGTCCGTAGTAATCCTCAAACCGTGGCTGTCCTGAACTATCGGGTGCCGCTAACCAGTCGTTGACTGAAGCAATGGGATTTTTGAAGGATTCAATCTTCTTCTGGACAAAATTTAAAAATCTCTCTCGCTCCGGTTCTGAGAGAGTATTAATAAATTCTTTATAAGTCTTAAGAGTCTTAAGAGAATCCGACCCTCTCTGGGTAAGGGTTTCAGGCGTTGAATCGGACAACTTTGTCCTGGCTCGGACAACTTTGTCCTGACTCGGACAACTTTGTCTTTTTGGGGACAACTTTGTCCTGCTGCGGACAACTTTGTCTTTTTGGGGACAACTTTGTCCTGACTTAACGGTTGCCAAATTGCGACTTTTCATATCTATGATTTTGAATTCCCAAAGCTCCATTTCTTCGAGCTTGTGCATTGAGCGTTTGACCTGTCTTTCCGATAGTCCGACAGTCGCTGCGATTTGTTCTGGGTTTGGTGTTTCTTTTAAGCGATCGCCATAAGGGTCAAGCATCTGAAGGTACGACCATACACACCAATCAGCACTTGTTAATTTGGCTCGAATTGCTTTGATTGCTGCCCAGTTAGGAACCTGGTAGTAGAGCGAGGGTTCCACATCTAACATCGGGCTATCGGGAACAATTGATAATTTAGGCATTTTATCCTCAATAAACTTGAACTTCTTATCTGTAATAGATTTCAGCGTTTCCTACCCGTATTTTCGAGATGTCCAATAACTGATTTCCCGCAGTTCTTGTCGTTGGCGTTGCCGTCGTTCCTGTGGGGTTTCCAGGTAAAGCCATTGGTTTTCAACCGGGATGGCTTCAAATTCGGCTTGGGTCATTTGTGGGTATAACTCCGGTGGTGTCCAAGTCTTGAGTCGAGCGGGTTCCTCTGAAGGTTGAGATTGAGGTTGAGAAGCGGTTCCCGACATCCATTGAACAACCCATTGAGTGACTTGAACTGCGAACTCTGGACTTAACCACATGGCCAGATGGACTGCTACTTGAGGATGTACCCAAGTTCCCTGAACTGGCTTGTCCGCACCCTGAAACACTTGTATTAATTCAGTTGCCGGAATTCCGACCACTGGATTTCGGGCGATAATCTCTATTCCTAGATTCTCGGAGAGGGCCGCCAGATATTCCTTGGTGGCTTCATTTTCAAAGTAGTGACTCCACTTTTTCCCCGCCGCCTTACACAGAGCAGTGGCACTTAGGTATCCGTCGCCCCGCCGTTGACCGATGGGTAAATCGTTAGCCGCATGGAAAATTAAGTTGCTCATAATTAACTCACTGGTTTGAGATGGTTTTTTCGAGGTTTCAGGCTTCCCATGGATTTCGGGCAATCAC
>DATNRE010000260.1:0-2729 GCA_036703685.1 Candidatus Obscuribacterales bacterium | reverse complement strand
GTGATTGCCCGAAATCCATGGGAAGCCTGAAACCTCGAAAAAACCATCTCAAACCAGTGAGTTAATTATGAGCAACTTAATTTTCCATGCGGCTAACGATTTACCCATCGGTCAACGGCGGGGCGACGGATACCTAAGTGCTACTGCTCTGTGTAAGGCGGCGGGGAAAAAGTGGAATGACTATTACCGCTTAGATTCCACAAAGGAATACCTTGAGGCACTTTCCGAAAACTTAAATCTGAAGGTCATTGTCAATAATGCCGTTGCGGGGATTCCCGCTTCGGCTCTGGTAGAGACTTTCAAGGGTGGTAATTCTCAACAAGGCACTTGGGTACATCCTCAAGTAGCAGTCCATTTAGCCATGTGGTTAAGTCCAGAGTTCGCAGTTCAAGTCACTCAATGGGTCGTTCAATGGATGTCGGGAACCGCTCAACCTCAACCCACTGAATCGGAACCCGCTCAATTAAAGGCTTGGACACCGCCAGAATTATACCCACAAATGACTCAAGCCGAATTTGAAACCATCCCGGTTGAAAACCAATGGCTTTACCTGGAATCCCCACAGGAACGACGGCAACGCCAACGACAAGAACTACGAGAAATCAGTTATTGGACGAGTCGCTGTTACAGAGGAGGACTGTAATCATGTCAAAACCACAACACTATCCAATCACCACCGAAAAGGCTATAGCCCACTATCAAGCCGGAGATATTACAGCTAAAGGATTACTGCACTTCTATCTGAATATTCGACTCGCACCGGGTTGGACTCTCAGGGAAACGCAAAAGCAAATCTGTGAAACCTTGGGCATCAGTCGCGCCGCTTTTTACAGTGCACTCTCTCGACTTAAAGCTGAAGGATCAATTAATTGGTCAACGCCTGAAAATACCAAATACTCCATAACCCTTAACCAGTCCACGATCATAGACAACCAGTCTACAAACGTAGACGAGCAGTCCACGATCATAGACAACCAATCTATAAACGTAGACAACCCGTCCAGCATCGTAGACAACCCGTCTTTAATCGTGACAGTAGAAAAACCAGAAGCCTTACCAGATAAGGGGTCTGGAAACCCTTCATATTATTCTTCATCTTCTTATCAAATATTTATCAACTCTCTCTCAGAACCGGAGCGAGAGAGATTTTTAAATTTTGTTCAGAAGAAGATTGAGGGATTTACCAAGCCCATCGCTTCTATTCCTGATTGGTTAGCTTCGACCGATTCCACAGGTAGTCCCCGGTTTGAAGATTACTACCAACAATTTCAAAAATCCCCCCACGAAGTCCGCCATCGGGAACTCCAAGAAGCCGAAGCCCTCCGAAATCAATTAGCTAAGGAAAAAATCTACTGGGAACAACACCCGCAGTTTGAGGCTTGGGTACAGGAAATTGCGATCGCCAAATCTCAAACCCCATTTATAGAAGATGTCCGCAAAACTTTCCTGGCCATGGAACCCGATTCCTTTGAGCGGTCGGACTTTTGGGAATGGGTGATTTTGAGTCGCATTCATATTCCCGCCGTTGCCGCCCCTACGCCGTCCCCACAAGAAAGTGCTTTAACACAAACCTATCAAGCGACCTCTGAATCCTTGGGGGCGCACACAGAGCAAGCCCGACATTCATTTAAGGACAATCTCAAAGCCCGACTCGAAGCCAAAAAGAACGGGACAAGGGCAGAACGACAACCATGTCCTGAGCGGAGTCGAAGGGGCCGATTAACGACCCTCTCCCCCGCCGAACTTGCCAATCTGGAAATGTCCATTCCTAAAAATAACTATGCAAGCCCCAACAGCCCCAGTCTTTGAGAAACTCCCGGCATTAAACTCCCGCCCCACTTCCCCCGAAGAAAAGGAGATTTGGAAACCCCGGTGGCATTGCTTCTGTTGCCATGATTCGGGCTTCATTACCCGTTCTGAATTAGTCATTGCCGACCCCAACCCCAATGACCCTGACCCGCTCTGTAATCGACCCGGCTGCGATGCGGCATCGGGCTATCGGAACCTCGGATTAGATGACCGGATTCCCCCCGAAGTTTGCCAACAAATTCACGAATGGGAAATCAAGTCTTGGGCTGAAACCTCTCATCAAAAATGGTTACAAGCTAAGGAAAAAATTGATTCTTTATGTCAAGGATCTAATCGCAACGACAACGACGAACGTGAGATTAAGATTCGTAAAGAAAATGCTCAAGCCGAATTAGATTTAGTAGTCTAACTTTGGAGAAAATAATGTTATCTGAACGAGAAAAACTTATTGCCCAAAAGCAAAAACTCCTCACCGAATGTCATCAACTTATCGAAATTATTGGTTCTAAAAGTTATTGTTTAAGTCTTTTGGTTAAAACCAAACAAATGTTGTTAATGTATTCTCAGTATAAATCTGGGAGAAAATATTAATGAAATGTCCTAAATGCGATAATAAAACTAAAGTTTTGGAAAGCCGAGCTACTTCTGGTCAACATTTAATTTGTTTAAAAGTTTTGGATTTAGACTCTAATATCAAACGAAGGAGAGTCTGTCTAAGCCCAAACTGCAATTATAAGTTCACTTCTTATGAACTAGGAATCGAAGACTATCATAAATTATTAAAGTTTGTGTTGGAATCCCCAGAACTTAAAGATAAGCTGGGGAAAACCACGGCTAGTTCTTATAAATTCCTTGAAGATTAATCGGAATTATTACGCATAGGACTGGGGGCTAATAATCCTGCTAGGGCTCCAATAGCA
>DATNRE010000259.1:0-12867 GCA_036703685.1 Candidatus Obscuribacterales bacterium | reverse complement strand
GGTGGAAACTTTCGGCTCCAGGCAAGGATGGCAACCATCACCATCCTTTGTCTGTTATTATCAAGTCAATATCTAAGTATCTTCTAGTTGGGAAGGTTTTTATTCGATCAAAGACAGTTAACTCCCTCGAATCAGAGTTTTTCAGTTCTCTATCCCTCACCCAAACTATCCCCTTCCCATGACTTTTTCTAATGCTGGTAGCATCTTAGCTACGCTGACACAAGTGGATCGTATGGGCCTATTGGCAGCGCGTGTTAAAAATCTGCCAATTGGGGAATTTATTTGTATTTTGGATTTTATTACCGCAGAATTTCAGCAATTTCTTAGGGCAATTGATTTAATTAATAATGAAGGAATAGAAACCCTATTAGAACAATTACTCGATGCTTTTACCCTAAAAATTGGGCAAATTCTACAAGCCGATCGCACTACTATTTTTTTAGTTAATCGGGGAAAAAATCAACTCTGGTATACCAAAGTTGATGAAAAAACTGGACTGGCAAAGGAAATCCGTTTACCGATGGATTCGGGAATTTTAGGATATGTTGCCCGCACGGGTCAGGGCATGAATGTGGCCGATGCTCATGGCTGTGAATTATTTGATGTGGATGTGGATGAACCCCCCGGATATTATGCCCGCACCATCCTGTGTATGCCAATTTTTAGTAGCCAAAATCCAGAAGAATCCGTGGCGGTAGTCCGGTTATTAAATAAAGCCGGAGATACGGAATTTACAGAGGAAGATGAACAACAATTTCGAGCTTTTGCCGATTCCATTGGGATTATTTTAGAAAGTTGTCAATCATTTTTTGTGGCTGCCCGAAATCAACGGGGAGTCGCTGCCCTATTAAAAGCCACAACCACTTTAGGGCAAAGTTTAGATTTAGAAACCACCTTACAAGCGGTGATGGAACAGGCGCGGGATTTAATGCAAGCCGATCGCAGCACCTTATTTTTATTACAAAAAGAAACTCAAGAATTATGGACAAAAGTAGCGAATGCCGAGGGTTCAAAAATGATAGAAATTCGGATTCCTGCTAATCGTGGGATTGCCGGATATGTGGCTTCAACGGGTCAGGTTTTAAATATTCCCGATGCCTATTGTGATCCTCGTTTTGACCCCAACACTGACCGCAGAACAGGCTATCAAACCCGAAATATTTTATGTATGCCCGTGTTTAATGCGGCCGGGGAATTAATTGGGGTGACTCAGTTAATTAATAAAAATAAAGGCAGTTTTACTAATTCCGATGAAGAATTTTTAAGAGCATTTAATGCTCAGGCGGGAATTGCCTTACAAAATGCTCAGTTATTTGAAAATGTCATGGTAGAAAAGCAATATCAGAAGGATATTTTACAAAGTCTTTCGGATGTGGTGATTTCTACGGATTTACAAGGAAAAATTGTCACGATTAATGATGCGGCTTTGGAATTATTGGGCTGTCCTAAACCTCAAGTTGGCGATCGCTCTATTCGTCAATATTGGGAAGAAAAATTAGCTGGACGTTATGTTTGGGAAGTCCTACCCATTGAAAATTTAAAATTCCGTTTAGAGGATAGTCTGCGCCACGCCGCCCGCCATTATGTTCCTGAACAAAGTTTAACCGTGGGTTTAATTAAACAGGAAGAAACTCAAGGAGATGTCATCCAAACCAGCTATATTTTAGGAATTCCCGATCGCTCTAATTCTGAACTTTATCACCCTTGGGGAGAACCTACAGACTCCCAACCCAATAATATAACCTATCCTAAACAGCAAGTTAGACAAATAGAACGCAGTATTAATTTAACCGTTAATCCTCTTACTAATCCCGAAGGAGGAGTTAGGGGAGGGTTAGTAGTTTTAGAAGATATTAGTCGAGAAAAACGGATGAAAACCACCATGTATCGCTACATGACTCCGGGGGTAGCCGAACAGGTTATGGCCTTGGGAGAGGATGTTTTAATGGTAGGAGAACGCAAGGAAGTTACAATTTTATTTTCCGATATTCGGGGTTATACCACATTAACAGAAAATTTAGAAGCCTCGGACGTGGTGGCATTATTAAACCAATATTTTGAAACTATGGTAGAAGCGGTTTTTTCCCATGAAGGGACTTTAGATAAATTCATTGGAGATGCTTTAATGGCGGTGTTTGGGGCACCGTTGCCCCTGCGGGATAATCATGCTTGGATGGCGGTAAAATCGGCTTTAGATATGCGTCGTCGCCTGAAGGAATTTAACCAAATGCGACCGGATGAACCCCAAATTAGAATTGGAATTGGCATGAGTTCGGGGGAAGTGGTATCGGGAAATATTGGCTCCCAAAAACGCATGGACTATACGGTAATTGGGGATGGGGTGAATTTAAGTTCTCGCTTAGAACAAATTACTAAACAATATGGTTGTGATATTATTATTAGTGAGATGACTTATCATTTATGTCAAGATAAAATTTGGGTGCGGGAGTTAGATCGGGTGCGGGTAAAAGGCAAGAATCAGGCGGTGAGTATTTATGAGTTAATTGGCAATCGCTCGATGGCTTTAGATGACTGGGAAAAAGAGTTTTTAGATTGTTTTAATCAAGGGAGAATTGCTTATTTAGGGAAAGAGTTTAAACAAGCAATTCAGATTTTTGAAGAAGCAAAAAAAATGCGCCCTGATGACCGGGCGGTACAAATTCATCTAGTGCGATCGCAACAATATTTACAAACTGCTGTTCCTGAAGAATGGGATGGAGTTTACACGATGACAACCAAGTGATTAACAGGACTTACGCAAAACAACCATATCTAGTAGGGGCGAACGGCCGTTCGCCCCTACAGATGGTGTATAATTGAGTATTATGCGTAAGTCCTAATTAAGCAAAAGTAAGTTATTCAAATTTTAATCTAATTTATTCATAATTTCTTGCTCAATTAATGTTATAATTTCCAAGGTATTACGCAACACACTAGATTCAACATTAAATTCATTGTCTATATGAACATGATGGGGAAAATTAGGTAAATTTGGAAAATGTTCAACACTATCCCAGCGCTTCCGCAATGCTTGTTTATTACCATCCATCCATTGATAGCGATAATTTAAAGTGAAACATTGGTTATTATCTTCTTTAAAGGATTCAGCAATTTCTAAAAAGTCTCCATTAGATAAAATTAAACGTGCTCTAAAATAACCTCTATTCATTAGGATTCGTTGATCAACTATTTCAAAATTATTAATTATTGGGCTTTGACTAATCTTTGTTTTGATAGATTCAATATAGGTTTTTAAATTCATACTTTATGAATTATGAGCAATTATTTTATCAGTCTGATTATAAGCATTTTGCCACATTTCATAATATACACTCCATTCAAAAAAATCGGGGCTATCTCCTAACTCACCTGAACGGAAACGTTGATAAAAGTTATCGGATGACATTTGATATTGTGTTTCATAAGTTTGTAAACGTTGTTCTAAGTCTAATAGTTGAGTAACTTCTGAAGGAGACAAGTTAGATTGAATGTTAACAACATTAATCTTTTGATACAACAAGATACGCTCATTTTCAGATAAAGATAAAATGACTTCTGCTAAAGATTCAACTAATTTTTGATTCATAAACTATTGTCCTATTTCATTAAAATACTTAATTTTCTATTATACAACTAGGCTGATCATGAATGTGGGAAGTATGCCAATATTGTCCACGGAGAGAACGAATTCTTACTATAGCGCTACGCTTTAGGGAACAGGGAACAGGGAACAGTAAGGAGTGAAAGGGTTTTAGGATTCATAAATGTCCTAACCATAGCGCGTAGCGCTATATCATTTGTTGAGCCATCTAAGGAAGTTGGAGTTATCGAATGTCAACTACTTTCCTTGTCGTTTAACTTCCTGTTCAATTTGATTCGGAATATTGTCTATTTCTGTCGATAGTTTTTCCAGAGATTGTTCCACTTTTTGATGGAGTTCATTCATTTGATGTTGTTGTAAATTGCCCCATTGGGGTAATTGATTAATAAATTGTTGTAGATCCACAATCACATGGGTTAAACTATTAATCTGGTCTAACTCTGGCCGTTTTTGGAACGCTTGCACAACAATTTCTAACTCAGATTGCATCATACTTAAAGTCTTTTCTAATAAATTTTGACGTTCTAAAATATTTTGAATTACCGCCATTAAAGATTGCAATTCCTGGGCTAATTGAGCATTGGGATTAATCGTCAGTCCCGAAGATATATTTAAAGTCGAGATGGTTCTCTGTAACTGATCCATGAGTTGATCTAAATCCGCTTTATGTTGCTGAATCAAACTTTTATTTGTTGCACTATTTTTCCGAATTTGTTGGGCTAACAATTGACGATTTAACCAATTTAATCCTAAAGCAAAAGAACCTGGAATCGCTGCATAGGTTATGGACTGTCCCGTGAGAAGACTAAACGAACCAATTATGGCAGCAATAATAAAGATTAATTCGACGAATTCTGGCCATTGCTTTTTATTAAACATATTATTTTTAGGAATTGTGTTTCTAGTTTAAGAAGGAAAATCAACCAGGGGCATTGAAATTATAACCTCCCTTAAAGTTGCAAAATTAATCGCGCTAAATTAAAATAAATTAAAACCCCTAAAACATCAACAGCCGTGGTAATAAATGGCGCTGACATTAAAGCCGGATCTAATCCTAATGACCGGAACAAAAAAGGCAAAGACGAACCCGCCACCGACGCTAAAATAGAAATAGCGACTAAACTGACACCCACAGCCACGGCCACGGATAAATTGCCTGATACCACAAATACAACGGCCCAAATTGTCGCTAAAACCCCTAGGATTGAACCTAACAAGGCTCCGGCTAATCCCTCCCGCCAAATCACTTGTAATGGCCCCATGGCTCGAATTTCATCGGTATTCATGCCTCGAATCACAACGGTAGAAGATTGTGCTCCCACATTGCCGCCGGTTCCTGTGAGTAAAGGAATAAAAAATGATAACGCTACCACCTGTTGTAACAGATCCTGTTGAGATTTCAAAATTGCACCCGTTACACTATTTGTTAATAGCAAAACTAATAACCAAACCACCCGTCGGCGGGCAACGGTGAGCAGATCCACCTGAAAATAATTATCTCCGTCGGTTTGTACGCCTCCCAAGGCATAAATATCTTCTGTAGCTTCCTGTTGAATAATATCTAAGACATCATCAACCGTAATAATTCCTACTAATCGCCGTTCACTATCGACAACCGGAATCGCCAAAAAATCATACCTTTGAATAATATCAGCTACTTCTTCTTGATCGGTGTCCGTTTGCACAGAAACAATATCTTGATTCATAATTTCACCGACGGTTTTATCCAGTGGGGTAGTCACTAAATCCCGCAAAGATAAAATGCCCGATAATCGCCGATCGGAGTCCGTTACATACAGAGAATAAATCGTTTCTTTGACATGGGCTAAACTGCGAATTCGTTCTAAACTTTGGCTAACCGTAAAATATTCTTTCAGGGAAACATACTCCGGGGTCATAATACGTCCGGCGGTTCCCGCTTCATACCCCAGCAGCAAGGCCGTAGACTGACGTTCGCTGGGGCTTAACTCCGCCACAATCCGTCGCACCACCGAGGCGGGTAACTCCTCAAATAAACGCACCCGGTCATCGGGGGACATCTTATCCACAATGTCGATGACTTCTTGGCGCTTGAATTTCTCACACAGGGATTGTTGGACGCTCGAATCCAGTTGTTCGTAAACTTCGATCGCCTCATCTTTAGACAGCAAACGGAAAGCAATCACCTGCATGGTTTCGGGTAAACCTTCGATGGCTTCGGCTATATCCGTCGGTTGTACGGGCTTGAGAATGCTTTTGGCCGCGGTTAAATCCCCTATTTCCAGTAACATTTGCAGTTGCGCCCGCACCAACTCCCGTAACTCTTTACGCGAGATGGTTGACGTTGGCGGTATGGATTGATTGGCTTCAGTCAAAGGCATCTCTCCTAAAACAGTTCTGCATCTAGTCTAAGGGGTTAGGGTTAATAAAGGGATATTTTCTGGAATTCTCATCACTTTTCGGTGCTTTTTTTCCCTGTCCTAATTTTATGGATCGGGGCTTTTTTTATTCGTTGCGATCGCCTGATCATTTCTGATCTTTGTCAACACAATTACAATCTCAAAAATTATACTATAATGAACTAAATTTACTAAAGTTAGTAATGATTAAAATATTACATCTTTCGGATATTCATTTGGGGAGTGGTTTTTCCCATGGACAAATCAATCCAGAAACCGGGTTAAATACTCGCCTAGAGGACTTTACCGCTACCTTGGGACGCTGTATTGATCGCGCGATCGCCGAACCCGTAGATTTAGTTCTATTTGGGGGAGATGCCTTTCCTGATGCCACTCCCGCCCCCTATGTTAAACAAGCTTTTGCCGGACAATTTCGGCGGTTAGTGGATGCGGAAATTCCCACGGTTTTATTAGTAGGAAATCATGACCAACATTCCCAGGGACAAGGAGGAGCAAGTTTAGGAATTTATCGGACTTTAGGGGTTCCTGGTTTTGTGGTTGGGGATAGTTTAGAAACCCATACTATTCAAACTAAAAATGGTGCGATTCAAATTATTACCTTACCTTGGTTAACTCGCTCAACTTTATTAACTCGTCCCGAAACCGAGGGACTATCTTTAGAAGCGGTTAATCAACTGTTGATTGATCGTTTAACCGTGGTTTTAGAAGGAGAAATTCGGCAGTTAAACCCAGAATTACCCACAATTTTATTAGGACATTTAATGGCCGATAAAGCCAATTTAGGAGCGGAAAGGTTTTTAGCCGTGGGTAAGGGGTTTAATATTCCCCTATCCCTATTAACCCGCTCTTGTTTTGATTATGTCGCCCTGGGTCATGTCCATAAACATCAAAATCTAAATCGAACGAATGATCCGCCAGTTATTTACCCCGGGAGTATTGAAAGAGTTGATTTTAGCGAAGAAAAGGAGGATAAAGGATTTGTATTACTGGAAGTAGAAAAAGGTCAGATAAAATGGGAATTTTGTGCCTTACCTGTGCGATCTTTTTGTACAATTAAGGTAGATTTATCTAAGGTCGATGACCCGTTACAAACCTTAATTAAAGTGATTGAAAAAAATCCCATCCAAGACGCCGTTGTTCGGTTAATTTATCAATTACGTTCCGACCAATTAGATGCAATTAATAATACAGAATTACACCAGCTTTTGAGTACCGCCCATAGCTACACCATTAAACCCGAATTAGTCAGCCAATTAGCCCGACCTCGTTTACCCGAATTAGATTCTGGAAGTAGTATTGATCCCCTAGATGCCCTCAAAACCTACTTAACCAGTCGGGAGGATTTACTAGGATTTCAAACCGAAATGATCGAAGCGGCTCAACTGCTATTAGCGGGGGAATCATAGAATTAAGATTGAGACGGAGGAGAATCATTTCGATGTTTTAAGGTTCGTTCAATTAACTCAATTAAAACTTGACTATTTGAGTTAGAATTTGGCTGTTTTTCTGGAGTTTTATCTAGGGATTCAATTAATTCAGGGCTAATGTTTTTAGCCTGTTCGACAATTGAAATAATTAAATTTGGATTATAATTATCAATCAGTTTTTTTAATTCATTAATCACCATTTCTGCCCGTTCTAATTGTGAGGAAACCGAGGGAGAAATACCCAATTGATTTTGAGCAATATTTTGGAGATTGTGAACATGAAATTTAAAATTATTCGCCACCTTATTCATCTGTTGATTAATATTTAAAATTTGATCAAGCATTTGATTAATTTCTATATTAATTTGATTCAATCCTTGAGGTGTAGATGGGGATTGATAAGCAACAATCGATCCCTTTACGGCTAAATGACGAATTTTTTGCAGGATGTTACCACTGAGATTACAAGCGACGTGAATTAATTCTAAATCCTTAGAAATAGAGGTACTTATGTCTTGGATATGACTGGTATTAGAATTAATAGAATTAGTATTAACAACAATTTCCTTAAAAGATTTGTTCGTTTCCTTAATCACTAACTGACTAATCTGTAAAAAATCTTCATTAATTTCGGTAATTTTTTGGGCGGTTTCAAAAATTTCCTGTTGTTTGACTTTTAAAAAATCTTCATAGTTTTTTTTGATTAATTCTTGTTTGCTTTTATAATATTTATTACATTTTTTGATTCTATTTCTTTCTACATTAATAATCTCAAAAGATTGTAGAATTTGAGATTGTTGTTGTACAATAATATTCTGAGCATAGTTTAACAGTTTATTTTGAGCGAGCAATAGAACTTGTACATCCAAAATCCGAAAAATATCAGGTTCATAAACAATCACAATTGGCTCATAAATCAACTCTTTAGGTCGGTTTAATGCACTATTAATAGCTTCCGCAATTTTAGAATTATGATCTAATAATAAGGGGGGAGTTCTGAGATAGTCGAGAAGTAATTGAATCGGATGATTAAAATAAAGATCTTCTCGGGTTGAAGTATTCATTTGTTCTCGAAACTTTGCCCGTGAAATCATTCCTAAGAAACGAGTTTCATCCATAACGATTACTCCAGGTAAATTAGGGTTTTGAGCGAAGTTCTGAGCGACAACTTTTCCTAAAGTCGTCGAACTCACTCGAAAATCATGAGAAAGGACAGAAGCTAAGGTAGAATCAAAAGTTATGGAAGATTGGCTGGTCATTAACTTTAGCGGTTTGGCACAAACAGAGGTGATTTTAAGGTCATATTGATCCTATTGGACTATTTTGTCAAGTCCAGAGTATTAATAGCGATAAAATAGCTACAACCTGTTTGCTTTTTTCCTTCTCCCCTATTCTTTAGTGTAACGGTTCTATAAGCCTGTGGACGATGTTTTATATCAGCAACTTCAACAAGAGCGACTTTTAAATCAAGTGACGACTCAGATTCGTCAGAGTTTAGATTTATCGGTGATTTTATCAACGGCGGTTGAACAGTTGCGTCAATTTTTATTAGTCGATCGATTGATTATTTATCAATTTAATATCCCACAGTCACCGGACTTAGAAACTCATACAAGTAATTGTGAAATAGAAAAACAACCCGATTATATAAAAAAATCAAATCCAGACAAATTAGATGGGAAAGTAACCTATGAAGCTCGGTCTTCAGATCAAATTATTTCCGTTTTAAATATCTCTGAAAATCAAGATTGTTTAAGATATAGGTGTAATTTTCAGGATAAATATTATCAGGGTTTTATTCAATCCGTTGCCGATATCGAGGATACTTATAATAATTCCTCCTGTTTCATTCAATTTTTAAAACAATTTCAAGTTCAATCCATATTGGTGCTTCCTATTATGGTTCAGCAACAACTATGGGGATTATTAATTGCTCACCAATGTTTAGAAAAACGTCAGTGGAAAACCATGGAAAAACGGTTTCTAAATCAAATTACCCAACATTTATCGATTGCGATTTATCAAGCTGAACTTTATGCTCAAGTTCAACAACAAAAACAAACCCTAGAACAACGAGTCATAGAAAGAACTGAAGCTCTCCATGATGCCCTATTAGCAGCACAATCTGCAAACTTAGCTAAAAACCAATTTTTAGCCACCATGAGTCATGAATTGCGAACTCCCTTAACTTGTGTTATCGGAATTTCAGCTACTTTATTACGCTATTCCGGGGAAAAACCAGCGACTAAGCAACTGTCCTTGGAGAAGCAACGGGGGTATTTAAAAACGATTCATGATAGTGGAGAAAAGTTACTGGAACTGATTAATGATATTTTGGATTTATCCCAAGTAGAAGCCGGAAAAACAGTCCTTCAAATTAGCCAATTTTCTTTATCAAAGTTAGCTAAACAAGTGATAAAAACTTTTCAAGAAAAAGCTGAAAATCGTCAAATTGAGCTTATTAATGAACTGGAAATTAAATCTAATCAAAATTTGTTTACGGGAGACTATAACCGGACGCTACAAATTTTATTTAGTTTATTAGAAAATGCCATAAAATTTACACCGAATGGGGGCAAAGTCACCTTAAAAATAAAAGTAGATCAGAATACGGCAATTTTGCAAGTTAAAGATACCGGAATTGGCATTCCAGATGATCAAAAATCTCTCCTATTTGAGAAATTTCAACAGTTAAATTCTAACTATGATCGTCAGTATGGTGGGGCGGGTTTGGGTTTGGCTTTAACTAAACAATTGGTAGAATTACATGGCGGAGTGATTCAATTTCAATCCCAGGTGGGAGTGGGTTCTATTTTTACCGTATACTTACCTGCTTTACCACTCATTTCTAAACAATCTCAGGATCAAATTACACCATCGCCCTTAAAAACCTCCCTGCCTTCTGTTTATTTTAATTCTTCCCATCGCAAGTGTGTTTTAATTGAAAATGATGAACAAACGGCGACGTTAATTTGTGATTTATTAACCGTAGCCGGATATCAAGTGGTTTGGTTGATTGAAGGATTTACGGCTGTCGAACAAATTAAATTTTTACAACCGGATGCGGTGATTATTAACCTCCATTTAGGCGGACAAATTAGTTATGAAATTCTCAATCAACTTCAGAATCAACCCCCAACCCAAAAGATTAAAATTTTGGCTTTAACCCATGAAAATTCCTGTCCTGAATCTAAGTTCTACAAAAATTTAGAAAATTATGATTGTTTGGTGAAACCGATTAAACCGGATGAATTATTGAATAAATTGGGTTATTTAGTTTAATCAGTCATCACTTGTAGGGGCGGGTTCATCGAGATTGAGGTGATTAACAAAGATTTAAAAGAACCCGCCCGTACCATTTGTAGGGGCGGGTTCATCGAGATTTAGGTGATTAACAAAGATTTAAAAGAACCCGCCCGTACCTATTAGTTATTCGTGCCCGAGTGAATTGATGAACGAATGAATTCTGGGGTGATTACCCATTTCCCCCCAACAACCGTTAAAATCAGAAGTTGAGGTGAGGTGCGACCGATAGCCAGGGATTAACCCTAGTTGCGTTCCTTTTCGTTGAAGTATTGATCAGAATCAAAATTGAAGTGGTAGACCCGCCCCGCTTCCCCTTGAAGATGCCACCAGAGCCTCTCAATTGATTAAACTTTAGGTGGGATATCTATAGAACCTGATTAATGAATTCTTTATCTTTGCGATTAACAACATTTGGACTATTAACCATTGGAGCCTTAATTTATGTTCCGGTTGCCAATGCGAACCTCCCAAAAACCCTTTCTCTTGTCCCCCTATCCCCTGTCCCTTCTAAGGATTTAATTTCTAATAACTATCTTGATTCCCCTCTGATTTTAGCGGCTGATAAAACAGAAGAAGAAACCAATATTAAAGTCTATGAAAAGGCGAGTCCCGCCGTCGTTTCCATTGATACAAAAAAAACCAATGGTAGTGGAGCGATTATTAGTCCCGATGGTTGGGTATTAACCAACGCCCATGTTGTATCCGGCGGGGGGATCGTCACCGTCACCCTATCCGATGGTCGTAAATTAGAAGCGGATGTGATCGCCTTTGCCGAACCCGGACTGGATTTAGCGGTGCTTAAAATTCGCAATGGGGGCAACCTACCGACCATTCCCATCGCCAGTCCCAATTCCGTGAAAGTGGGTCAACGGGCCTTTGCCATTGGCAACCCCTTCGGCCAATTCCAAAATACCTTAACCGTAGGGATTGTGAGCCGTTTGGACAAAACTCGCAATTTAATTCAAACCGACGCGGCGATTAACCCCGGAAACTCCGGTGGCCCCCTACTCAACAGTGCTGGGGAATTAATTGGGGTGAATACGGCTATTTTTACCCGAGGTCAGGGCGGGGGCAATATTGGCATCGGTTTCGCCATTTCCGTTGACCAAGTTCCTCCCTTTTTGCAAGCGGTGAAAGAGGGACGGGCATCCCGCACCCCGGCGGCAGAAACCCCAGCTTTTGAAAAGGAAAATGCCAAACGGATTGAATTAAATGGCCCAGAAGTTACGGATACGTTGAAACAAGGGGATCAAGTTTTACCCGTTGATAATAGTTTTTATCATATTTACACTTTTGAAGGGAAAGCGGGTCAACAAGTCACCATTGAAATGAATAGTAATCAGGTGGATTCCTATTTAATTTTATTAACAGAAGATGGAGAAGAATTAGCTCAAGATGATGATGGAGGCGGGGATAAAAACGCCAAAATTGTGATGACATTACCTACGGATGGTTCTTATCTGTTATTGGTCAATTCCTATGAATCAGGAGAGTCTGGAGTCTATCGTTTGCGGTTAAAAGCCACGGAATCCTCCTCGAATTCCAGAACGGGTGAAGTGATTTTAAATCAAGAGGGAGTCTTAGAAAATCAGGATTCTGTTTTGTCATCCGATGGTAGTTTGTATGATGAATACACCTTTGAAGGTCAACAGGGACAGTCTATTTTAATTCGCCTAGAAAGTCAGGATTTTGATCCCTATTTGGCATTATTTGATTCCAAGGGAAAATTAATTGCTGAAAATGATGATGCTAGTCAATCGGATAAAAATGCACAAATTCGGATGACTTTACCCGCCACCGGTCGGTATCGAGTCGTGGTCAATGCTTATGATAAAACAGGTCGAGGTCAGTATTTATTAACTGTCCGTTAGCGACTCCATTCCACTTACCTGATGCCGAAGTTTCCCCCTATTCCCTGTTCCCTGTTCCCTGTTCCCTGTTCCCCACTACTGAGGTTTTTATGCGATCAATGTTAATCTGGACAACAACAATGGGTGTATTTGCGGTGCTTCAGACCCCGTTATTGGATGTTCTGAAAGTCTCTAATTCCTACCCCTTCAGAGGTTTAGCCCTGGAACAAGTCTTAGCCCAGGAAACCCCCTCCCCAAACACCATCCCCAGTCCTGAACCTTCC
>DATNRE010000258.1:0-8969 GCA_036703685.1 Candidatus Obscuribacterales bacterium | reverse complement strand
ATTCGATGCTATCAAAAAACCTTAGAACAAAATCCTAATCATGTTCATGCCTATTTTGCCTTAGCCATGGCCTATGGGCAGTTGGGAGAGACAAAACGAGCGATCGCCCTCTATCAACGAGTGATTCAGCTTCAGCCGAATTTAGCAAATGCCTATAATAATTTAGGATGTTTATTATTTGCAAAAAATGATTATGACGGAGCCTTAGAAGTTTGGAATAAGTCTCTAACCTATAATCAAACTGAAACAGAAAATGCTTTAACCTATAATAATATTGGTCAAGTATTAGCAGCCCAAGGTAAAATAAAAGAAGCTATTCAATCCTATCGTCAAGCCTTAGAAACTAAAGAAGATTTTACTCTGGCTTATACTAATTTAGCAAAAATTCTCCAGCAACAAAATCAACATCAAAATGCCGTTTATTACCTTCAAAAAGTTATTAAATTAGAACCCGATAATCTATTTTTACATACTGACTGTGGAGCTTCTTTACTTAATTTAGGAAGACTTGATGCAGCGTTGAGTTGTTTTAAAAAAGTGATTGATCTCGAACCTAAATTTGTAGAGGGTTACTGTCAGGGAATGCAGCAACTTTCGGGATCGGATGAATTATCTTTAGCCCGAAAGTCCTGTGCTGATTTTCTCACCGCTTTACAAAAAGAGGATAACCTTGGGGATACCAGGGTCTATGAACATCTGTATCAAACCTATCTGCACCTGGGAAATACTTTAACGATTTACGGCAAGTTTGATCAAGCCGTGGGTTACTATCAAAAAGCCGCACAAATTCAACCCTATTCAGTAGAAAATTATCTAAAATTAGGCAATTGTTTATTCAAAAATCAACAATTCAATGCAGCTTTAACGGTTTATCAAACGGCTCTAAATTTACTCCAACAATCATCTAATTTTTACCCCACTCAGTTACTAGAAGTTAATTTGCAATTGGGGAGAATTCTGGAACAACAAGGCGATTGGGAGTCTGCTACGGACTACTATAGTCAGGTTTTGCAGATGCAGGAAAATAGTCGGTTTCAGTCGTGGATGAGTCACTCTCCCTCAACCTTAACTTTATTGCAAGAATGGGCTAATGCTCCCCATATTCAAAGGATGGAGATTCCCCAAGGAGTTTGTGATTCAACCCTAACCTGGCTGAAAAATAATAATTTACAGGATAGTAATTATTGTAATTTATCAGAATTATTGGGTTCGGGATCTCAAGATTTAGACCCATGCACAGCTAAACCGAATAAATGCGGGGGTTTAGATTGTGAAATCTGTCTTAAAGGTGTATTTAAATCCTTTCGCTGGCAGAATTTAGGACAGGGAATTCAAAAAGCTTTGACCTCGAAAAACAATACAACTTCAACACCTTTATTTGTGGCGGTGATTCCCAATGGACGAGCCTGGATTGTTCCCCAACAGAATTATTGGCTAGTTTGTAAAGCGATCGCTATTATGACACCCGATAATCAACTATTAGCCGATGTTTCCCGGGAATATCCTGCCCCCCTGCCCGGTTGTCCCAGTTATGACCCCCAACAGCATCAAGTGTTTCAACAGTCACAATTACCCCCCCTGCAACAGATTGAAGGGCGGGTGGCGGTGTTATCTGGGTTGTCGGGGAATGTCTATTTTCATTGGATGGTGGATATTTTACCCCGACTCGAACTCCTGCGCCAAAGTGGAATCAAGCTCGAGCAAATCGATTGGTTTTTGGTGAATAGTTACCAAGCTCCCTTTCAACGGGAAACCCTAACGCGCTTAGGAATTCCCGAGTTTAAAATCCTCGAAAGTGATCGGTTTCCCCATATTCAGGCACAGCAATTAATTGTTCCCTCCTTTGCCGGATATATGGGATGGTTGCAACCTTGGGCGATTGATACTTTACGCCGTTGGTTTCTCCCTAAAAGTCGAAATCCGGGGCGAAATTATCCCGAACGGATTTATATTAGTCGGGGAAATGCGAGTTATCGTCGGGTTTTAAATGAAGACGAGGTGATTGATTTCTTACGTCCTTGGGGTTTTGTGACCGTACAACTGGAAACCCTCTCCTTTGGTGAACAGGTGGCTTTGTTTGCTCAAGCTAAGGTAATTATGGGCGCCCATGGTAGCGGTTTAACTAATATTCTGTTTTGTCAACCCGGAACCCAAGTGATTGAGTGGATGTCCCCCCACTATAATCGTCATTATTATTGGGTGATTAGTCAATATCTAGGGTTAGAACATTATTGCCTGACGGGGGAAGGATTTTCTTGCTATCCCCTACGGGGGTTAATGTATCAAAATCCCCTAACCGAGGATATTTGGTTAAATCTGATTTCCCTGAAACGGTTATTAGAAATACTATTTGTAGGGAAGTCGGGGAAATAAGGAGCAGCGGTAGGGGCGAATGGCCTTTTGCCCCTACTTGGTTTAAACTTCAAAAATCTGATAGTTGAAACCCAAAACCCGATAGAATTGGGTTGGGGAAGATCCCTATTGAGTGTCAGCAACAGCCAACAAACTATGTTATCTAACGAAATTCGCGCCCGTAGTGTACAGTTTCTCCATCAACAAATAGAAATCTATATTAATCAAGGGCAGTTTGAGGATGCGATCAAGGCTTGCAAAGAGTTGTTAAAAATTCAGTCTGATTATGCTCCCGGCTATAAATTGATGGCGGATATATTCCAAAGACAGGGGAAATTACAAGACGCCCAGGACTGGTATACTCAAACCTTGCAATTTCAACCAAATTGGCCAGAAGTTCACGCGAACTTGGGCAGTCTGTATGCCAAATCCCAACAATGGCAACAGGCGATCGGCTGTTATCAAAAAGCTATCACCCTGAAACCGAATTTTACTGGGGCGTATCGGAATTTAGCCAAGGTTTGGACACAACTGGGCGACTCCCAAAAATCAGCCCAGGCCTTATATCAAGCTCTTAAATTAGAACCTAATCAAGCAAACGCCGAAGAACATTTTAACCTGGGCCAGCAGTTGGCACAACAGGGAGCCACCAGCGAGGCGCAGGTTTGTTATCGGAATGCGATCGCACTCAATCCTAATTTAACCGCAGCCCATCAGGCTTTGGCGACTTTGCTCAAAGATCAAGGAAAAGCCCAGGAAGCAACCCAGGTCTACCGTCAAGCGATCGCATTAAATACTCCCCCGACCATCGGATCAGCCCCTGCCGATACCTTGGCCGCGGCCACAGCCCGGGAATTATTACCCCAAGAAACTTTAGCTGGGGCAACTCGTCAGCAAACGCTGAGTCATAACACAAAACCCCCGATGAATCATCCCGGTAATCCCCAAACCTACTTAAAACAAGCCCAAGCCTATTGTGCCTTGAAGGAATGGGATCAAGCGATCGCCACCTGTCAAAAAGCCTTAAAATTACAACCGGATTTAGCAGAAGCCTATAAAATTCAAGGGAATGCGTTACAAATTTTAGGGGAAATGTCGGCGGCTATTCGGTGTTATTCAAAAGCCTTAGAAATTCAACCCCAATATCCAGAAGTTTATGCGAATTTGGGCAGTGTATATGCTCAGGAAGAACGCTTAGAAAAAGCTGCTTCCTATTATCAACAAGCTGTTAGTTTAAAACCGGATTTTGCTGGGGTTTATCGTAATTATGCTAAGATTCTCACCCAAATGGGGCAGTTAGAACAGGCATCCCAATGTTTAGAAAAAGCCTATAGTTTGGAACCGGAAAAAGCTACGGCAGAAGAACATTTTAACTTGGGGAATACTCGGTTTAAACAAGGTAGATTTGATGAGGCGATCGCCGCTTATCAAAAAGCCTTACAACTTAATCCTCAGTTGGCAGGAGTTTATTATCAATTAGGACAACTGCATCAAGCCAAAGGAGAAATTGAGGCTGCTATTTCTTCTTATCAAAAAGCCTTAGAATTAGAACCCTCTCGGTTAGAATTCTATTATGGCTTTGCCGATTTATTCAGCAGTCAAGAACGGTGGGATGATGCGATCCGAGTTTATAATAAAATCTTGGAATTAGACCCCAATCAAGCCGTTGCTTATTATAAAGTCGGAGAGATTTTTAACCGTCAGTGGCGTTTAGAAGAAGCGGTTAATGTTTATAAAAAATCAATTTCCTTGAATCCTAAATTGGTTTCTTCCTATTATGGATTAGGGAAAGTTTTAGTTAAACAGGAAAGTTGGCCAGAAGCGGTGCAAGTCTTCCGTCAAGCAGTGCAAATGAACCCCAGTGGAGATGCAGAATCCTATAAGGGTTTCGGGGATGCTCTGGCGAAAGTGGGGGAAGTTGAAGCCGCTATCCGCGCCTATCAAAAATCGACTGAACTTGATAATAGTCAGGCAGAGGTTTATCAAAAATTAGGGGATTTATTGCGAGATCAAGAACAGTTTGAATCTGCTATTACTGCTTATCAACGTTCCATCGAATTGAATCCGAGTGTGTTCTGGACACACAATAATTTAGCGGATATTTTCTTTAAACAAGAACGGTGGGAAGCCGCGATTTCTGCTTATCAAAATGCGATTAAGTTAGATTCTAGCTACTCTTGGTCACACAATAGTTTAGCTGATGCTTTAGTGAGTTTAGAACGTTTGGAAGAAGCCATTCCCGCCTATCAAAATGCGATTAAACTTAACCCTCAGTTCCCTTGGTCTTACTATAATTTAGGGAAACTTTTAACAGAGTTAGAGAATTGGGAAGAAGCGGTTGTTGCCTATCGCGGGGCAATTAAAGTTCAATCCGATTTACCGAATATTCAAGAAAAACTCGCCGATGCCTTGAGAAATCGGGCTAAATTAGATTTACAGGAATCCTTGGATTATTATTACCAAGTGATTGAAGAAAACCCCGATCATGTGGCCGCTTATCATAAGGCCATTGAGATTAAACCCGATGATCCCCAATTGTATATTCAGTTAGCGAATACGTTAGTTAATCATAATCACTTAGATGGGGCGATCGTATTCTATCAAATGGCATTGCAGTTAGAACCCGATCATCCTGAAGTGATTAAAAAATTAGAGGGCATTGTCGAAAAAAAAAAGCTAGGTTAACCCCCTATTTTTCCGTCTCTCAATCTCAATCCGAATATGATCAACTGTATCAGGCGTGGCTAAAATACAACACAACCCGTAGTGAGGCGTTCACGCCTCCTAGCCCTGAAGGACTTACTACTGGTGATAGCCCTGAAGGGCTTACTACTGGTGATAGCAGCCCTAAAGGGCTTACTACGAGGGATTTTAGCTATCAACCCCTGATTAGTATTATCATGCCTGTTTATAACACCCCTGAAACGTTTCTACATGAAGCGATTCAATCGGTGTTAGATCAGGTTTATTCTAATTGGGAATTGTGTATTGCGGATGACGCTTCCCCTGCGGCCCATATCAAACCAATATTAGAAGCATATCAACAGAAAGATAGCCGGATTAAAGTGGTTTTTAGAACCCAAAATGGTCATATTTCCGCCACTTCTAATTCCGCTTTAGAGTTAGCAACGGGGGAATTTATTGGGTTATTAGATCATGATGATGTTTTGACTCCCGATGCTTTATATGAAGTGGTGAAGCTCTTAAATCAGCATCCGGTCGCGGATATGATTTATTCCGATGAAGATAAACTGAATGAAAAGGGAGAATTAACCGGACATTTCTTTAAACCTGATTGGTGTCCCGATTCCTTTTTATCTCGGATGTATACTTGCCATTTTGGAGTTTATCGACGACAAATTATTAACGAAATTGGAGGATTTAGAACCGGATATGAAGGCAGTCAAGATTATGATTTAGTCTTGAGATTTACGGAAAAAACCGATCATATTTTTCATATTCCTAAAATCCTCTATCATTGGCGGATTCATAGCAGTTCTGCGGCCGGAGGAACAGAGGCGAAACCCTATGCTTATGAAGCGGCTAAACGAGCGTTACAAGATGCAATTGAGCGCCGGGGAGAACCCGGAATTGTTAAAGATGTGCCGCTGTATTTAGGACATTATCAAGTTCGCTATAAAATTTTAGATTACAAACGGGTGAGTATTATTATTCCTACCAAAGATTTAGGAAATATCTTAAATCGCTGTTTGGAATCTATCTTTACTCTGAGTATCTATCCTAATTATGAAGTGATTGTCATTGATAACGGCAGTACGGAAGTTCAAACCCAGGAAGTTTTAGAGAAATGGCAAGAAAAAGAACCGAATCGGTTTAGATATTATTCTTTAGATATTCCTTTCAATTTTTCTCAGATTAATAACTACGCCGTTAGTCAAGCCACCGGGGATTATTTGCTATTCTTAAATAATGATACCGAAGTGATTTATCCTGATTGGATTGATGCCATGGTAGAACAGGCGCAACGGCCTTCTATTGGTGCGGTGGGTGCGTTATTAAGGTATCCCGATAAAATTATTCAACACGCGGGTGTTGTGGTGGGAATTGGTCATTTTGCCGCCCATAGTCACCGCATGGCATCGGAAACAGACCCCGGATATTATGGTCAAATTATTTCTATCAGTAATTATTCGGCGGTGACGGCGGCTTGTTTGATGTGTCGGCGAGAAGTATTTGCACAGGTGGGAGGGTTTGATGAACAGTTAGCAGTGGCTTATAATGATGTTGATTTATGCTTAAAAATTGTTGAACAAGGGTATCGAAATATCTATTTACCCCACGTTGTTTTATATCATTATGAATCCAAAAGTCGGGGTTATGATACAACACCGGATAAGCTAGAACGATTTATGCGGGAAGTGACGATTACTCGACAAAGATGGCAACGTTATGTTGATCATGATCCTTGTTATAATCCTAATTTAACGTTGTCTGCATCGGATTATAGTTTAAGACGATTTGCTGAGGTAGAAATTAGTAAAATATCCTTAGATTTTGATCGGAATCAATTACAAGATTGTTCAATAGATAACCCAGAGATTGGAACTTATTATGGCATTAGTCAAATTTGTTTTAAAGGTTGGGTACTGGCAAAACAGGAGAAAATAACCACGGTTCAAGTTATAGGGAATCAAGGCCAAGTTATTAAGGAAATTCCGGCTAATTTCCCCCGGGCTGATGTTAATTTATTGCATCCTGAAAACCCTAATTCTGAGTTTTGTGGGTTTTGTGAAACCCTTGAACTCAGAAATTTGTCGGAACAAACAGAATTGTTATTTCAAGCTGTTCTTAAAGATGGAACTTATGCTAAATTTGCAAAAGTAAAAATTAGCTATATAGCGCTACGCGCAAGGGAACAGGGAACAGGGAATAGGGAATAGGATTTATAGAACTTACGCAGGTCGCCCGAGAAACCTGGTTTTTTAGAAAATATGTGGGTCACAACGCAGTATTTTCGTAAAAAAACCCGGTTTCTTTGGTTGGGTGCGTAAGTCCTGATTTAGAAGTCTCCTAAGTGTAATGGGTAGGGCTATAGGAAGTTTTTCCCCCTTTCCCTGCTATAAAATTTCAACAGTCCCCTGGTATCCATCGACTCGCACTCGTTGACCGTCTTTTAAATAGGTAGTCGCGCCTTGAATATTCATCACCGCCGGGATGCCATATTCTCTGGCAATAATTGCGCCGTGGGAAAGTTGTCCGCCCACTTCAGAAATAATCGCTTTTGCTGTTAATAAAAGGGGCGACCATCCCGCATCGGTGTAGGGAACCACCAGAATCATATCTTCTGTTTGATCAATCATATTAGTTAAACTCCGACAGATTTTAACCGTTCCTTCTACACAGCCAATACTAGCAGGAATCCCTTGTAAAATTGCCGAGTTTTGAAGGGGTATTGATCGGGGTTGAGGTAATAAGTTACCGTAGACAACGGGGGGGACGGTGCGATCGCTATCTTCTCGAAAAACTTGCCGCCGTTGAGCGACTTTAGAGATAAAATCCGTGGGAATATCCGATTGTATCCAATTTTTAATTTCATCCCATTCTAAATAGAAAATATCTCCCGCAGTTTTTAATATTCCTTGATGAATCGCTTGGGATTCTATGGCTAATATTGTCCATCGTAAATGAGCTAAAAGTTTACCGTAAATTTCAGCAATTTGGCTTTTTGTTAAAGTGCGTTGATAACATTGAGCTTGTCGCCATTTTTCCCATCGGGTTAAGGTAGAAACCGTTGAATTTTCCATCCGGTAGTTGGTATTTTTAACAATTTTAAAGAGCATTTCTTTTAATATCTCTGGTTGTTCTAACCAATTCGGTACAGAAATATCTGTTCCGACTTCACTTAAATATCCGTAGGTTTGTAACCAATCTTCAAATTGTTGATTAAACTGGGGATTTTCTGCTAGAATCTGATAAAAGTATTGGTAGCTTATTTGTTCGGGTTCTTCCGAAGTTTCTCTAATCCGATCAGCCAGGGTTTGTAAGGCTTCCATCGAAGCAATTTCCGGGGCCGTATAGGTAGGTATCCAACTATCAGAGACTTTAAATAAAGTTCGTCGAATCGCTAACCCAATGGGGGCTAAAATATTATAGTAAGTCGCTGATTTTAATAGATTTTGAATGTTTTCAGACCTTTCTAAAAGTTCAGTTAAAGTTAGGGATTCTAGGGATAACTCCGCTTCTAATTCTTGTAATACGGGTAAAAATAGCTGTTCTAATTCCCGTTCAAAATCCTTTTCTAAATTTCGTTCCCGTTGAATTAATCGCCATAAACCCGGTAAGGAGGGTAAGAGTTTCCCAATGGGGGGTTTTCCCATTTTTTGTCCTCGAACTAAAAACTCTAATCCTTGTTCGGGTAATCCCATCATTGCAAAGATTTCCCCTAATAAGGTAGCGTTAAAATAGGCATGGGAACCGAATAATGTGGCGGTTTGATTAAAGTCTAATTGGGCGGATTTTTTTCCTAAAACTAAAGTAAAGATTTCTCCCCAAACCCCACAGGTTAAGGGGCGATTAATTGACCAAGTTAAGGGAGGAATGACCCCAGGAATTACTTCTGCGGCAATGGTTCGTGTCCAAATCGGATATAAATTGGT
>DATNRE010000257.1:0-6311 GCA_036703685.1 Candidatus Obscuribacterales bacterium | reverse complement strand
GGTCAAAGGTTAGACTGGCAAATTTTGAAACCGTTTTCTCCCCCCTGCTCCTGGTTTTTGGCCGGAGGATTAACCCCGGATAATATTAGGGAAGCATTGCAACAGTTAAAACCCGATGGTATTGATCTTTCTAGTAGCGTTGAACGTTCTCCGGGGGATAAAGATTTGGCAAAAGTTAACCAATTATTTCAAACCATTTCGGCTTTTTTCTCAGAATTAAAAACCCATTAATTAATCTTGCTTTTTATCTCCCGCACCCTCTTGTCCTAACTCCCCTGAAACTTCTGGAGATTCCTTCTGCAAATTTTCCATTAGAGATTTTATCGAACTCCGAGGAATATAGGGCCAGCCTCCTTTCGATTCAATATCTCGTAATAAATGATAGAGTTTTTGACGATTATCGGGTAAAGATTGCTGAAATAAACTCTCTCGAACATTCTGGTGTAACTGTTCTAAAATTCTGAGTACCGCCAAAATCTCCAGGGTATTTCCTTCGGCGGTCTGGGCTAAGGTTAAAACCTTTTCTGCTAAAAATTCAAGCTGATTTGAGCGAGCTTGTGAATCAAATTCAGTGGGATTGTCCATAATTCAAATCCATCAATACCGAACACTCCCGCAGAGAGCGATCGGTAAATTAACTTAAGTAGTTTAACTGATCGTTGAAGAATTTGTACCTCAGAAAAAGACTCACCAGAAATCAACCCGGAGTTGGCAAGCTCGGCGGCTTGAGCTTCAAGGAGTAAAAACGACTCACCGCAGTTTTAACTGCCATCAGAAATGATAAAATATCCCCAGCAAGTAAGAATAACCATCTACGCGAAGAAGTGTTTTTTCAGGAGTAACCCCTGACTTGCCTCGTACCTACAAAGTTGTAGCCGGGGGGCAAGCAAGTAACGGAAAAACGCGGAGCGTACCAAATTGTCATGGTGATGGACTCGGAAAGCCAAAAAATGGTACAAATAAGCGCAATAGCAGCATCTTTTTGATAGTTGTTTTGAGTGTCTAGGGGGATATTTGACTATCCCTTTTAAGCAAGTCTTAAAGAATCTGCCTCTCTTTACAGGGCGGAGTGTCAAATATCAATTTTCCATATTTGAGGTTGACAATGAGATATCGCGCTTTGGTTGCTGCACTATTAGCAATCTGTTTAACTGTACTTACAGCCTGTTCTGATGGCCCAGAAGCTAAAGATCCCAAGCTACTGACCTATGATGACATTAGAAATACGGGATTGGCTGTAAACTGTCCCACTTTGCCCGAAACCGCCCGGGGTTCTATTCCGATTGATGGTGGTAAGTCCTACAGTATCAGTGGTTTGTGTCTGCAACCTACCAGCTATTTTGTTAAGGAAGAATCCACTAATAAACGCAAAGAGGCTGAATTTGTTCCGGGTCGTCTATTAACCCGATTCACCTATAGCTTAGATCAAATTACCGGCAACCTGTTGGTCGGTTCCGATGGGACACTCACCTTTGAAGAAAAAGATGGGATTGATTTCCAAGCGATTACGGTTTTATTACCCGGTGGTGAAGAAGTTCCCTTCTTATTCACGGTTAAAGGGTTAGTGGCCAGTTCCCAGCCCGGATTATCCAGTATTAACACTTCTACCGATTTACGGGGAGATTTTAACGTTCCTTCCTATCGCGGCGCCAACTTCTTAGATCCTAAAGCCCGTGGGGTAGCTTCTGGCTATGACAACGCCGTTGCTTTACCGGCAACCGCCGATTTAAGCAATGCTAATGTCAAGTTAGCCGATACCAAGGTTAAAGCGGGTCGGATTTCTTTACAGGTTTCTAAAATTGACGGCGAAACCGGAGAAGTGGCTGGAATTTTTGAAAGTGAACAGCCTTCTGATGATGATTTGGGTTCAAAGGAATCCTTGGATGTCAAGGTTCGGGGTGTCTTCTATGGTCGGATTGAAGCGGCCTCCTAAGCTGATCTATCCTTGAGTTGAGTTCTGATTTGATCCAGGAAGAATGGGGGATCAACAGTTACCTGTCTCCGGTTTGTGGACTTAATCACTGATTGTTGATGGGTAAGGGTTTGGCCCTCAGCCTTCCTGAATTGACACAAAAATTTTTTGCCGAGTTGAATATATATAATTCCCAATTTCAGGAAATATTAATCAAATTTCTCTAAAGATCTTGCGTTAACCCGGCAAGTTAGGCTACAATAATGTGTTATTAGCCCTAATAGTGTATATAAATTTACTAAAGCTAGGCTTCTAGCCCCTAGCCTAAAAGTCCTCGTTTAGTGCTTAAGCGCGACCTCACATTGACTATTAAATATAGGTTCAGAGTCCCCCTTCCGTTGGGGCAAACCCTCTAACCTCCCATGCCATTGGAGCCGAGTGTGGTCAAGATTGATACTGAACTTATTAGCCAGCCCTACCAACGCAGGATCTTGTCATGCCTACTCAAGTTGTCAATTACCCTAGAGGAGAAAGTTTAGAACTGTTGCACCAATATCAACAGTCTGCTTCTAAGGATATCCGCAACCGGATTGTTCAATTAAATATTGGATTGGTGCGTAAGGAGGTACACCATTGGGTCAACCAGTGTACGGAGAGTTATGAAGATTTACTTCAAGTCGGCTGTATTGGCTTAATTCGTGCAATTGAGCGATTTGACCTGTCTAAAGGTCATGCCTTTAGTTCCTTTGCCATTCCGTATATTCGGGGAGAAATTCAACACTATTTAAGGGATAAAAGCCCCTCGGTGCGGGTTCCCCGTCAATGGTTGACCCTACAACGGCAATCGGTGAAGGTGATTCAACAACTTCAGTTAGAACTCAAGCGCCCGCCCACGGATGGGGAAGTGGCGGAGGTATTAGGAATTTCTGTGAATGAGTGGAGTGAGGTGAAGCTCGCTAATAGCAACCGTTCTGTGCTGAGTTTGGATGCTCCGATTCAAGATGGGGAAGATGGGGCGACCTGTTTGGGGGAAATGGTTCCCGATGGTCGTTATCGGAGTTTTCAGTTGGCACAGGAGGATCAAATTCGTGTCCAGCAGGCTTTAGCTAAATTAGAGGAAGGAACCCGTAAGGTTTTGGAGTTTGTGTTTCTGTATGATTTAACCCAGAAGGAAACGGCGGAGCGTTTGGGAATTAGTTCGGTGACGGTTTCTCGTCGGGTGAAAAAGGGGTTGAGTTCTTTACAAAAAATGATGTCTGGTGGTGAGTAGTTGGGTTGTCGGCAGGGTTGTTTCATTCTCAGGGAAACCCGGGTTTTGTAAGGGTATTGCCCCCGTGCCTACCCTTCCCCTCCAAGATTTGCAGACGTTTCAGGGATAGGGGCAAGACGGGGGGATTGCCCCTACAGATGGTGTATAATTGGGTATTCTGCGTAAGTCCTATTAATAACAATATTTCCCATCTTTAGGTTTTAGGTTGTTTTTGCTCTTTCTTAATGTTCCTAATAGGGTAGATACGAATGTACAGCGTTTGGCGGTGCTACCATTGCGAAGGGATATTGTTACCCGTCCTAACTGACCATTAGCACGACCTTTATAGTCAAACTGCATCCTCCAGATTTTGGTCGTTTTATTTTGATATAGGGTTGTTTCTGCCTCGTCAATTTGAACGCCTTGATCTAGGATCGTCCACTGATTTTCTGTGGGGGTCTCATCTGGACGATGAATTGCCCACTGTACGGTATTATTTTGATCTCGAAAGCTGATTTGCCGGGTCTCCTTATTAAGTTTGGCTTCTGCACGGGTGGTTTGCATCGCCCAGTAAATTCGGTCTATGGATGTATTGAGGCGCTGATTATTAATGAAGCCTAACCAACTGGGGGCGGCAATGGCACTCAGAACACCAATGATGAGGATAATAATTAGTTGTTCAATTAGGGTAAATCCGCTATCAGAGGAGGTTAGGGAGCGATCGCAGGTCTTTTTAGAGTTGATCATGAAAGCACACCTGGTTTCAACTAGAATAGTTATGTTTTTTAAACGAACCTAACTACCAGTTTGCGAAAAATCAGAGGCTCTGACCACGGGAGAATTACGGATTTTTTAAAACTATTTTGAACGTTGAAAGATTAATCAATTTGTGGATATTACGGAGTTATGGCAGACGCTGTTATCCTGAGCAAGATTAAGCCTAATTTGACCACAAAGACACGAGAAATTTCTGCCCATTGCTATAATTGCAATGTAGCAAGATGGAGGCTAGGCGATCGCATTCTTTCAACTATTTAGGCTCTGGACAACCTGTTGCATCAGTGCCTTTTGCGGTTCTGGTTGCTCCTAAAATCGTTTGTACAATTATGCAGTTGCGGGAATTTGGACTATCTTTAGGGTAAACAACAACGCTAAAACCGTCTGTATTCACAGGGGGTGTACTTTGATTCAAAGTTTTTGGATCTTTAACGGTTCCTAGATAATCGAAAGTAATTGTATTTTGGACTGTTCCATTAGCTTGAGAATAAATTTTGAGCATATTCTCTTTAATTGCACCGTCAAGACTCAAAGATTGCCATTGTTTCTCATCATCTTCTGGAGGTGGTTCCACGTCTTTGTAAATACTATACTTTGGTGGATCTTGAGCGGGATCGAATTCTAGTACATACTCGGATTTATTTCTCTTAGCTTCTGCTTGAGCAGTTTTAATAGCTTGAGATATCTGATTATTAACACTTTTAATCCGTTGTCCCGTTGTAAATGCTTGCCAACCTGGAGCGGCGATCGCACTCAAAACGCCAATCATTAAAATCACAATTAATAATTCAATCAAGGTAAATCCAGTCTCACCTTTATTGACATGAGGGCTTTTGGCACTCCTAAAAAAAGTTAAAATTTTAAAAATTTTGTCAGTTTTCATAATATTTATAATTGGGGTTGAAGTCGGTTAACTTTTTAAATTACTATCTATTGGCTGCCAAATCTACCTAATCCTCGCACTTGCATTGTAGCTGTCGGGAAAAAGGTAGTTTGGTTGGGTGAATACGGTGCATCTTTCTGCATTCTACGCAACGCATTTCCTCTTAAATAGATTTGAGCGACATTAGCAGTGGAATCAACACAAGCATAAAAGCTATTACTGTCTGTTTTTCTGAGCATAGCAGCATTAGCAGCAGCAGCATCAGCAAAATTTCTTTCGGTTAGTTTTGCTGGTGTTGTCACCCCTAAGACGACGGTACAAGTTGCGGCTGGAGGAATATTAGCGGTACTAATATCTACATAGTTCACTAAGACCTGAATTGGGTTAGTTTGTAAGTCAATATTTTCGGTTGGTTCTCTAACAAGTGTATTTAAAGTAGCAATGCTACTGGCATCAATTACTTTAGGAAAACCAACACTGCGTTCTTGGGAATTATCATTACAAACTGGAAGCCCAGTTTCTCCACAAACATAATCCTGTGATATATTTTTAACGCCATCTTGAATTTCAAAACGGGTAATTCTTGCCGGACAGGAGCCTCCATCATTGCAGAATCGATCAGTATTAGTGGATTGTGGTGGTGTAAATAAGTAATAAGCTACTAAGGATAAAACAAAAGCATCATCACAGTTATCATTATCAGAATCATCAGAATCCAATGCAGGATTACAAGTTCCAATAGTGGTTGCACTACCTGGAAGTATGGCATTCTGAACTAATTTTCTTTTGAGAAAAACCATAATAGGAGTTCCATAAGTAGCAGCAGGCGGAAGAATAGAATTAGCTGCATTAGCTAAAGTATCAACCCCAGTATTATCATAAATATGAATAGCCTGACTCATATCTTCCGATATATACTGCAAAGCAGAGTTAAGTTCTTCTTCGGTGTTTGCTTTGGCACTTTCTCGTTGATCATCATTTAACATACCAAGCACCATTCCCATCAAGGGAGTGATCACGATAAAAGCAATAACTGTACCAACTAAGAGTTCAATCATCGTCATCCCCCGTGTTGAATTTGATGGGGATGACGTTTTGAAAGACAGAAATTTTAGCAAGAATTTTAATAAATTCTTCATGATTTTTTCCTTACTACACAGATGAAAAAATTAACCTGAAATACGGAACTTATTGATTATTTACACTGATAGTTTGAATCATTTTGCCTCCCAACACGATTCTGTAAAGCTTGATAATTAATATTTCTTGTGTCTTTGGGTACAACTTCTGTGGTCATTTGTACCATAGGCAAAGAACGGTTTCCTAACGCATTAGTGGTTAGACTATCTGCGGTTAAAGGGGCTTGAGCAGTCGGTTGTTTAATACCGGCGGTATTGCTAGGATCAAAAGAGTTGGCTCGATAAACCCGTATATCTAAGAGATAACCACTTGTGGAATCTGCAGAACAGCCATTATAAGCAATTCCCTGT
>DATNRE010000256.1:0-3548 GCA_036703685.1 Candidatus Obscuribacterales bacterium | reverse complement strand
CCTGAAGAATCAAGGACAAAGACATGATCAACCCCTGCCAAGTTTTTCCACATATTAATCTTAAACTTATTCTTTAGGAGAATATAAGCAGTAGAATATTGAACATCCCCAGAATTAGCTGGGGTCATCCCTGGAATATTTCGTAAACGATTAATAATTTCTAAAAGTTCTTTTTGCAGATCAGGATTATTTGTGTTGGGATCAGGATTAATATTGAGTTCAATTTCAGCAACGGTATATTCACGAGAACCGAGAATCACACCGCCATTTTGATTATAAGTTCCGCGTAATTTTCCATCAATATAAAGTTCAAAACGTCCACACCAATCTTGACCAAATAACCCTCTGATAATTCGTTCTTTAAGTGGATAGGTCTTAATCATCAAGTTTAATAAATTAACCCCTTCTTGTAAGGCAGAAGAAATATTAATTTTTGTCCCCGTCACTAAGGAAAAATAATCTTCATTTACCCGAATATAGGCCTCATCCCGACCTTCAATTAAACGAATTTCGATTAAACTGGTATCCAGGGCCGAAAGTTTAATAATAGATTCCATAATTCACCTCAATTCTAGGGTGTGTAAGCGCAGTGCAGGCATCAGCTAACACTTATTTTAATATTACCTGTTTTAACCTATCACGGCAAGGGATCGGCGTTTTTCCAGAGTTAAGTTTAACGGCTGAACAAATATTTAAACCTGGAGTTATTGAATAGAATAGGAATAGGACTTCCGACAAAGCCCCAAGAAAAGAGGGCTGAAGCCCAACAACAAACCCAAGTTAATTTAAAGTTTTAATGGTCACAACTTGTGGCGGTGTAGCATCGGGAGGATAACGAAAATCAACTCTAACAAACCGCGAGGATTTTGGGTTTAATTTGAGTTTAATTAAAGGATCAACAATTTGCCCCCGACGATGCCATAAATGCAGATATTTAATTACGGTTTTTCCCTGTTCATCTTCATATCTTAATCGAACCGTACCCCGAAAAAACGGAAAATTTAAGGGAGGTTGTTGAAAAATTAATCCATTTTTTGATAACTTTTCTTCCTTAAAAGGTGTTTCTAAAGTTACCGTTACCTTTTGGGTTTCATCCGTTGCATTGAATAAGGGAATCTGTAAATCATAATGTACGCCATAATTGCCATGGGATTCATAGGCGGTATCAGGATAACGAACCATTAACGGTGCCGCCTGCACTTGTTTTGTCCCTAATGTTCCCGCCCGCACGGTACTAATCGGAAAAGAAATCCCCTTTCCCTGATGAGGAATAGTGAGAAAATCCTTGCCCTCATCCACTAAATCTGCTGACCATTTTGCCCCTTTTTGAATCCCCGCCACCCGACTATAAATTAACTGACCCGTTGTTTGTTCCCGAGGAGTTGGTATTTTATCGCGAGGTTGTGCTAAACTACCTTCATCAAGTAACTGTTGCCATTCTTCTAAGGTTGGCGATCGCTCCTTACCATCAGGTTCTATCTTCGCATATTGGGCTAAATTCCCTAAATAAATAGAAGCCAGAGCAGAATCATCGGTTTTGCCTCGGACTTTTAACCGCATAAAGCTAGAACGTCCATTTACCGGACGCTCTAACCCCTGCACCGGAATCGGTAAACTCATCAACATTTGACTTTTCCCCGGGCCAATTTCCAGGGTTTTCGGAAATTCCGATTGCCGTTTCCCCCTTAACACCTCATCCACCGCCCGAATTCCCGGCCCAGAATAAATCTCACCGTTAGAATTATCACTCATAGCGGGTTTCTCTTGAAACGGAGCATCTGGCTCCAATAAATAACTCGCCCCGGATAACACTTCCACGGTAACGGGTTCAGAATCGGGATTGTGAGCAATTAACCCTAAATACAAGGTTTTTAAATCAGGAGGAGTGTGGGTAAAATGATGGGTAAATACCTCAAACTCTCCGGTTAAACGATATTCTAAATGAGCTTCAGGATCACCCCGCCAGCCCCCCGGAAAAGTTGACAGTAAAATCCCTTCCTGTTTCACCCATTCGGGACTATTGCTATTAAACATTAATACCTCATCCAGTTTCCCGGGTAAGGGGCGGACTTCGGTTTCACTAATAATTTCTTGCGGGGGCAAGGCATGGGCAAAGGGCAACCGGGGCAGCAGGGTGGGAAACCTTTCTAAAATTACCTCCTGCCGAAAAAAAATTCCCCCGACCCCACCTCCCACCGCAGACAAACTAACAATTAAAATAGGAATGATCCGATGTAAGAGTTGATCTTTCATTTATTCTGAAAGGTTGGTCTAATTTTTTTACCATGAGTATTATGACTTTTTTTCCTCAGTATTCCACAGGCAGCGAAATTCGGCAAAAATTCCTGAACTTCTATGCCGAAAAAGGGCATAAAATTTTGCCTAGTGCCTCCTTAGTTCCCGAAGACCCCACGGTTTTATTAACCATTGCCGGGATGTTACCCTTTAAACCCATATTTCTAGGACAGCGACAACCCGAATTTCCCCGCGCCACCACCTCCCAAAAATGTATCCGTACTAATGATATTGAAAATGTAGGCAGAACGGCCAGACATCATACTTTTTTTGAAATGTTGGGCAATTTTAGCTTTGGGGATTATTTTAAACAACAAGCGATCGCTTGGGGATGGGAAATTTCTACAAAAGTTTTTGAGTTACCCCCAGACCGTTTAGTGGTCAGTGTGTTCGAGGAAGATGACGAAGCTTTTGCCATTTGGCGCGACGAAATTGGGGTATCTCCCCAACGCATTAAACGCATGGGAGAAGCGGATAACTTCTGGAAATCTGGCCCCACTGGCCCCTGTGGCCCCTGTTCAGAAATTTATTATGATTTTCACCCCGAACGTGGCGAGGAGAATATTGATTTAGAAGATGATACTCGGTTTATTGAGTTTTATAACTTGGTTTTCATGCAGTATAACCGAGATAATGATGGCAATTTAACCCCTTTACAAAATAAAAATATTGATACGGGTATGGGGTTAGAAAGAATGGCGCAAATTTTACAGCAAGTTCCTAATAATTACGAAACCGATCTAATTTTTCCGATTATTAAAACCGCGGCGGAAATTGCCCAAATTGACTATCATAAATCTGACGAAAAAACCAAGGTTTCCCTCAAAGTAATTGGGGATCATATTCGGGCAGTTGTCCATTTAATTGCTGATGGCGTTACGGCGTCTAATATTGGTCGGGGTTATATTGTCCGGCGGTTAATTCGGCGGGTGGTGCGTCATGGTCGGTTAATTGGAATTAATCAGGAATTTACTACTTTAGTAGCTGAAACTGCCATTCAATTATCGGAAGCAGTTTATCCAAATGTGCGTCAACGGGAAAGTGCAATTAAAGGGGAATTACAGCGAGAAGAAACCCGGTTTTTGGAAACCTTAGAACGGGGGGAAAAACTGTTAGCAGAAATTATGGAAAAAGCGGCCCCCTCCCACCTCCCCCTAAGTAAAGGGGAGGCTACAACTTCCCCCATTATTAAGGGGGGTGAAATTTCTGGCCAGGATGCCTTTGTCTTATATGACACCTACGGTTTCCCCCTG
>DATNRE010000255.1:0-20765 GCA_036703685.1 Candidatus Obscuribacterales bacterium | reverse complement strand
GTCTATTTCTGATATCTTTGCCACGGAAGGAGAAGCGGCTTTTAGGGAGTTAGAATCTAAAGTTTTATCGGAAATTTGTGCCTATAAAAAATTTGTGGTGGCAACCGGGGGCGGAATTATTCTTAAACAAATGAATTGGAGTTATCTCCGACATGGGATTATTATTTGGCTGAATGTTCCGGTTGAAGAACTCTATAACCGTTTAAAAGAAGATGAAACCCGACCGTTATTACAACATCCCGACCCGTTACAACAATTACAAACTATATTAGAAAAACGTCAATCCCTGTATGCTCAAGCTGATCTCGAAATTAAAATTAATCCGGGCGGTCTCCCTCAACAAGTTGCCACCCAAATCTTAGAAAAAATTCCCACTATTTTAAAACCTCAATCTCAGGGTTTAAATTAATTCGATCCCGATAAACTGATACAGACGCGCCATGGCACGTCTCTACGGATATAGCTCATTCCCTGTTCCCTGTTCCCTGTTCCCTGTTCCCTGTTCCCTGTTCCCTGTTCCCTGATTTATGAATTATCGCAATCCTGCTCCTACCATTGATATTATTATTGAATTAAGCGATCGCCCAGCTAGACCGATTGTATTAATTGAACGCAAAAATCCGCCCTTTGGATGGGCAATTCCCGGGGGATTTGTAGATTATGGAGAATCCGTTGAAACCGCAGCCATTCGGGAAGCTAAGGAAGAAACGGGATTAGATATTGAATTAATAGAACAATTTCATGTGTATTCCGATCCGAGTCGAGATCCCCGTCAACATACCCTGAGTGTGGTGTTTTTAGCCACGGCGATCGGTGAACCCCAAGCCGCCGATGATGCGAAACATTTAGAACTGTTTGAACCCTGGAGAATCCCGCAAAACCTCTGTTTTGATCATGATCGGATTCTCAAAGATTACTGGCGTTATCGCCATTACAAAATTAGACCGCCACTGAGTTGATCAGTAACGGTCTAATTGTTTAGGATGCCAGGAGGGAGACTTGAACTCCCGACACGAGGATTTTCAGTCCTCTGCTCTACCGACTGAGCTATCCCGGCTTGTTTTCACTTTTACTAATCTAGCAAATAGAATCAAGTTTGGCAACCCCTGGCGGAGAAATTTTTTCTAATCGGCATTGATCATAGTATTTTATTGGAGGGGTTTAGTCTCCAAACCCTCTGATTAATTGACTTTGGAGATTCAGCCTTCGGGGTTGGGTTCACAAATCTTATTAGGAAGCACAACAATGAAGCACAACAAACCCCCCGCCGAACTCCTTGGGGTTGGCTTAATTTGGCTGGTGGTGGCGGTGAGCGATCGCCTCTGGTTTAGGATGGATCGGTCTGTTCCCGCTTGGGATCAGGCGGACTATCTGAATGAGGCGTTAAATTATTGGCAAGTTTGGCAACACCCCCAATGGTTTTCCGGGGACTGGTGGACGCAAATATGGATGATGTCCCCTAAAATTCCCCCCTTGACCTATTTATTAACTATTCCATTTCAGAATCTATTAGGAACGGGATCGGATCAAACGAATGCCGTTCATCTCTTATTTAGTGCTATTTTATTCGCTGCGGTTTATGGTTTAGGAACCCTATTATTTAACCGTTCTGTGGGATTTTGGGCCACGGCTATCTGTGCTATTTTACCCGGACTTTATCACCATCGGTTACAATTTTTGCTCGATTATCCGTTAACAGCAATGGTGACATTAAGTTTCTATAGCTTGACTTTATGGTGGGTTTCTGGTCTGAATAATTCCGATAAAAAACTAACTAATTCTTGGTGGTGGGCTATTCTATTTGGAATCACCTTTGGGTTAGCTCTTTTTATCAAACAAACGGCTCTTTTTTTCCTATTTACTCCCCTATTATGGGTAACAATAGGAGTATTAAAAAAACGTCAATGGAATAAATTTTTACAATTATTCGTAGGATTATTATTATCAATAGCGATTATTTTTCCTTGGGTGAGAACCAATTGGTTATTAATGTTAACTTCAGGAAAACGAGCCACTCTTGATTCGGCGATCGCCGAAGGTGATCCGGCTTTAATCAGTTTAGATGCTTGGATATATTATTTTAAATTACTGCCCGCCCATGTTTCTTTCCCCCTATTAATTATTCCGATTATTTGTCTTTTATTCTATATTATTAAACACTATTCTTTATCTTGGAATCAACAGCATCATCCCTTTGATCATTTCTCAAAATTACAATTAAACTGGATAGCATTAAAATGGTTAGCAATATTTTGGTTTGGGGGATATGTCCTCTGTTCCCTAAATCCGAATAAAGATTTCCGCTATAGTTTACCCTTACTCCCGGTTTTAGCAATTGTTTTAGCCTATTTCTTAACCTTATTTACTCAAGATTGGGGGAAAAAAATTCGGTGGGGAACTTTGGGTTTAGGAATAATATTAATGATGTTTAATTTATGGCCGATTGGAAGTTATCCGGTTAGACAGATCATGAGAACTTTAAACCCAGGAAATGAACATCATGTTTATTTAGGAAATCCTTGGCCCCATGAACAAGTAATTAGCGCGATGATTGCATCCCAACCCTATTTAAAAAGCAATTTAGGAGTATTACCTTCAACGCCAGAAATTAATCAACATAACTTAAATTATTATGGTTCCTTAGAAGGTTCTCAGGTTCACGGGAGACAGGTGGGAACGAATAAAAATCATGTTTTACAGGACGTCCGATCTATGTCTTGGTTTGTGACTAAAACCGGACAACAGGGCTCAGTAGATCGGGTTCAGGATGCTCAAGCAATGACGATGCAAACCTTAGAAACCTGTCCCGAATTTAAGGTAAATAAACAATGGCTTTTACCCGATAATAGTTTTCTGAATTTATATGAAAGAATTATTCCCTTTGTAGAAGTTTTACCTCTAAAAGAATCGATTTCCAAAATAGAGTTAGAACGGGTTTTAATTCCGTCTCAAACTCCCCCTGGGGTTCCGGTTCCAGTTACCTATCAATGGCGAGGATCGTTACGGGATTTGCAGCAGGGAATTGTGATTTTAAATTGGAAGTTGACTAACCCTAACCCTAAAGGTTTATCGGTTTTGATTCATGATCATGGCATAGGAATGGGAGAATTATATGGGGATGCACCGAATCAAAGTTATCAAGTTACGGAACGAATGGCGATGCTACCTTTGGTTAATTTGACCCCGGGAAATTATCAATTAGAAGCTACTTATTTAAACCGAGAAACGGGGGAAAGCTATAATATTAAGACCCCTGATGTTAGTTTAAAAATTGATCCTAAAGCTCCTCCTGTTGTTGCCCCGGAGTTGGATTTGGTGACGCAGTTAAGATTATTAATTGTGAATTTACCCGCAGGAATTCAGGGGTTAGATCCGATTTTTGCTCAGGTGGGAAGAATTAATCAATATGATCCGACTCAAGACTATACAATTCAGGCGGAAAAGGCCTTAGAATATCGGTTAAAACAGGAACCGAATCGATTGGATTTTGCTTATAATTTGGCTTTGGCTAATGTTTTACAACAGGATGCCCAAGGTGCGATCGCTGCCTTAAAAATAGTCACTCAACTGGATAGTAAAAACCCGAATGCCCATGCCTATTTAGGGTTTGTTTATCTGTATAATTTACAAGCAAAATTAGCAGAACAGGCTTTAAAACCAGCGTTAGAGTTAAACCCCAATCAACCTGAATTTAAGGTTTTAGCCGGGGTTTCTCAACTCCTACAGGGGAATTTTATTCAAGCTTGGCATAACTTACAAGTCTTGAATAAAATTAACAGTTAGGTAGAGATTTATGAGGAGTAAATTAATGCCTAATCTAATATGGCTCCGCGTTGTTTGAGGTTCAGTTTAGCTTCGGCAGAAAGTCCGACTACATTAAAAAATTTAGCATTTTCGACAATAGTATCGGTGAGATAAATTCCACTTAAATTAGAACCGCTTAAATCCGCATTACTTAAATTAGCGCGGGTTAAATTGGCTCCAATTAAGTTAGTTTCTTTCAAGTCTGCATAACGTAAATCCCTTTCTATTGCCCCTTGGGTGACAATTTCTTGAACCAGTCGCCATTTATCACTCAATTGGGTGGTTTCATCAATTAAGGTTCCACTTAAATTTGCCCCCCTGAGATCGGCGCCTAACAGGTTAGCACTTTTGAGATCGGCACCAATTAAATTAACTCCGGTGAGATTAGTATTGGTCAAGATTGCTCGAGTCAAATTCGCATTAATTAATTTAACATTAGTGAGATTAGCCCCGGTTAAATTTGCCCCAATCAGTTTAGTATAAATTAAATTGGCTCCACTTAAATAGGTATTAATTAAATGGGTGCGGTTGAGATAAGCACCAACTAATTTAGCTCCATTCAAATAGGCGCGGCTCAGATCCGAACCACTTAAATCAGCGCCACTTAAATTAGCATTAATTAGGTTAACTCCGGTCAAATCAGCTTCGCTTAAATCCGCTTCTTGCAAGTCGGCATTAATCAGATTTGCGCCACTTAAATCTACACTACTTAAATCAACGCCGTTGAGTTGAATTCCAATTAAGATAGCACCTCGAAAATCCCTTTCCCCGTAGGTGTATTTTTCTAGTAATTGTTTAATATCCATTGTTTAATGTTTAATCTAATTCGTATTACCCTGACTCGACAATAAATTGGCTATTGATGAACAAAGATATCGGGGGTAAAATCTATAATTTATTACGATTCCGACGAGCAGAACGTAATAATTTCACCCGATAAGGATCGGCATCGGTACGCCAGTAGACACGATAACCCCTGATTTGAGCACAATGGTCTTCTAAACATTTTAACCAACCCAGGCGCGTTTGAATCAATCCAAAGTTATCGAATAGCCCCCATTTTTCCTCTTGGTCAGAGAGTTTTACCAACTGTTGATGGTGGGGATAGTCTGGGGTAACTAAGGTGTGTTTGCGATGCAAAATTGGCGGGTTGGGGCCATCATAGGTTTGATAGCTAACATGAAGATCTCGAAGGTCAATTTGCATACAGTTACTTAGGGTCGGATGGGTTTCAATATCAAAATCGGGGGAAAATAAATAGGAAATTTTGGGGGTTTTGATATGAAACTTAATTAAATTTGCCCCTTCAGGACGACCCAGGGTTTGACTAGCACATCCTTCATAGAGTCGCAGTAATGGAGATAGTTTTTCCAGTGCGCAAATATGAATCCAGAGGGAATTGGCTCGTTTTTGACCCACTTCACTGTTGTGGCAATGGTTGGCGATAATTTTAGGATCACCCAGAGTATATAACATTAAATCTGCTAAATCACAAGATTTTCTATAACTACCGAATAAACCTTTTATATCATTTTTCATTGCTTCTGAAAGTTGAAACAGTTTCGGACGACGACTAAATCTACTTAAGGCAATATAAACCAGTAAATCTTGACGGCGTTTATGGGCGATCACATCCCATTCTTCAGGATTTGTAACTTGTAAAATGATTTGAAAGGCTCGTTTCAAACTACCAAATTCCTGTTCAAGTTGTTCGGCTTCTGGAAGTTCGGTTTCCACGGGTAAACGACCGCGATCGCTGATAAATTGAATTAAAGGTTGGAGTAATTCTTGATAATCTTCAAACCGTTTCAAGGTTAAACGAATTCGGGGAGAAGTTAACCGAGAATGAAAGCGATCCGCTCGAAATTTTTCGGCTTCGCTCTCATCTCGAAACACAATATAAACCCCTAAATCTAAGGGAATTGCATCAACATTTAAGACCTGATCAATATAAACTTTGAGTTCTTCCTGTTGATAATATTTTTGAAAAGTATTGCGGCTGGTAATCACCCCATCCCCATAAACCATAATTCCTTTTTCTTGGGCATCTACTAAGACTTGGGCTGCAACAATTAAGACTTTTTGGGCTAAATTCCAGGCTTGAGTTAAGGCTTCCCGTCGTTCATTTTGACATTCAATCACATTAATTACATACCCCAAATTCACAATATCGGATTCTATTTGGGGAGTCTGGGGAGAATAATAAGGATCCCATCCGCTACTGGTATATCCCTGTTCAGCTAACCGTTGAATATCTCCCCCATATCCACAACCATAATCAAAAAAAGTGCTATTTTCTTGAAATACTTCCGCTTCTAGGGCTAAACGCACCGGACGGGATAAATGTTTACGGGGAATGGCGGCGCGATGGCGTTCAATTTTGGGTGTAAAATGTAAGGCATTTTCCGAATTAAATTCGGTTAAATTATGAGTTAGTTCAGAAAGTTTCATCACCCGATGATCATGGATTTCTACCCCATGTTTATGTAAGTGTTGTTGCCAACCTTTGCGAGTTCCAATGGTTCGGTATAAACGGGTTTCTGAGTTAATAAATTCTTGCCGGGATGAAAGTTTGGGCGTTTCTAATAATCCTAATCGTTCTTCGCTTTTGGTGAGTTTACTAAACTTTTGATAATCGGGATAATTGGTGGTGACAAAGGTTTCTTTTCGATGTAAAATCGGAGGATTATCACTATTAGAATAATCCATAATATTGACCTGTCCGGTTTTAACATTGACTTGGAAACTGGCTGTTAAGGCGGGGTGAGGATCGGAATCAAAATCAGGATAAAATAAGTAGGAAATCACCGATTGATTAGTATGAAACTTAATCAAGGTAAAGAGTTTTGATGGGGGTAAATAAAAGCGACTTAATTGTTCGTATAGTCTTAATATAAGATTTAACTCAGGTAAGGCTGAATGATGAATATATAAAGCGTTGGGTAGTTTTTTCCCCAGGGAACTTTCCTGACAATATTGATTAATAGTATTGGAATTTTCCAGGGTTAATAATAATTGATTAATCAAAATACAGGTCTGTTGATAACTGCCAAAATAGTTAGCAATTTCTTGTTGAAATTCGGTCGAAAAATCATCAAAAGATTTCAGACGGGGGGGAACTTGTCTTTGTAGAGCTTGTCCGGCTAGAAACACCAGCAAATCATTCCCAACGGACAAATCAAAGTTGGGAGAATTGGGTTGAGTTAAAACCTCAGAGGTGGTAAGGGCTTCCCAAGAGTAACTCTGGGGAGGAAAAACAAGATGATGACTACGACTCATTCATCTGACCCCCATTAAAACGTGGCAGTTTGTTCTGATTTTAAGGCAAGAAACAGGAATTAAGAATTAAGAATGATGAAGTTTAACCTAAGAATTTCTTAACTATGACTAGCGAATCTTTGTTTGCCCATGAGTCTCCCTATGTGACAATCCCAAAACAAGAAAACTCAATCATCCAACGGCGTCGCCGTCACAAAGCAGTCATTTTATTATTATTAATTGGTAGTTTTTTTTGTAGTTTAGGAATTAAACTAATACAGTTACAATTTGTTGAGGGAGAATATAATCGGATTCAGGCAGAAAATAACCGTTTACGCCTGATTTCTGTCCCGGCTAAACGGGGTCAAATTTTAGATCGAAAGGGGAATTTATTAGCGGGAAGTCAACTTTCTCGTTTTGTATATTTATGGCCGCAAGAACAGTCTCCTGAACAGTGGAAAATCACGGTAGAACAACTCCACAATATTTTAAATGTTCCGGCTTCTGAGATTCTACAAAAATTAGAAAAAACCGGATATCGCTCTCGACTTCCCGTGAGAGTTAGTCCTAATCTTTCCCCTGAAATGTTTATTGGGTTAGCCGAAAAAGTGGAAAATTTACGCGGTGTTGAAGTGAGAGGAGAATCCCGAAGAAGTTATCCCAATGGCAAATTAGCGGCTCATATTTTAGGTTATATTGGGGAGGCGACACCGGAAGAATTAAAAGCAAATCCTGATTATCCGATGGGAATGATGGTGGGAAAAATGGGGGTTGAAAAATTAGTAAATTCCCAAATAGAAGGAGTTTGGGGAAACCGATTAATTGAAGCAGATGTCAAAGGTCAGGAAATTCAAGAGTTAGGAGTACAATCTCCTAAACAGGGTAAATCGGTTCAGTTAACCCTAGATTTGGCATTACAAAAAACTGCCGAAAAAGCCTTGGCAAATCGTCGTGGGGCGGTGGTGGTTTTAGATGTCAAAACCGGGGCGATTTTAGCATTAGCCAGTGGGCCGACATTTAATCCCAATTTATTTACAAATCAAGTCACAGATCAGGACTGGAAAAGTCTACAAACTGCTCAACAACCCTTATTAAATCGCGCCTTGCAAGGTTATCCCCCCGGGAGTACCTTTAAGATTGTGACCTCGGTGGCAGGAATTGAATCTGGGAATTTTTCAATTACTTCTAAAATTCCGACTTCTACATCAATTAAAATTGGGGGAATTTCCTTTCATGAATATGGAAAGAGTTTTGGTGTGATTGGATTTAGGGAAGCTTTGGCTTTTAGTAGTAATACATTTTTCTATCAAGTTGGGGTAAAATCGGGGCCGGAAAATATTTCTAAATGGGGCAAAGAATTAGGCATTGCCGGGACAATTAATTTAGATTTATTGGGGTTAGATGGGGCAAATCAAGGGCAAATTCCTACTCCTAAAGAGAAGGAAAAATTATATGATGAACCTTGGTATATTGGGGATACGGTGACCATGGCAATTGGTCAGGGTTTAGTGTTAGTGACTCCGTTAGAATTAGCTGTAATGGTTTCTACCGTGGCTAATAGTGGTTGGCGAGTTCAACCCCATTTATTAACATCTCAAACGAATACAATCCAAACAAAATCGATTAAAACGAAAATTTCTGCCTCTACTCTTAATATTATTCGGGCGGGATTAATTGATGTGGTAAAAAAAGGAACGGGACGCAGTTTAAATGATGGTTCAATTCCTTTAACTGGAGGAAAAACAGGAACCGTTGAAATACCTGGACAGCCTGATAATGCGATGTATGTGGGGTTTGGCCCTGCCAATAAACCGGAAATTGCGATCGCCGTTGTGGTCGAAGCCGGAGGATATGGGGCGGTTTCTGCGGCTCCAATTGCTCAAGACATTTTCAAAACCTATTTTAGTAAATAGGCTTTTTCAGTGATCAGTGATCAGTTAAGATCATGAAATGCAATGGGTAATAGGTAAATCACATGATAACTAAAAACTGATAACTGATAACTGATCACTGATGACTGATTTATACTTATGCGTTTAAAAAGACGTCAATTTCTATTACTAGCGAGTTTGAGCGCTGCTAGTTTTATCGGATTAGAAACAACTCGAAAAATTTTGACTGCCTCTGAAAGTTCTCATCTAAAAATTACCCAATACAAGGGCGATGATATGGCATCTATTCCTAATGGGAAACCCTTATTTCGTTTTGTTGCGATTGGAGATACGGGAACTGGAGAAAAAGGACAATATGAAGTCGCAAAGGCGATGGTTCGCTATTATCAAAATTATCCTTTTCAAGTGGTTACTTTACTCGGAGATAATATTTATAATAATGGTGAAATTGAAAAAATTAATGCGGTTTTTGAGAAACCCTATCAACCTTTACTGGAAAAAGGAGTGAAATTTTATGCCTGTTTGGGAAACCATGATATTAGAACAGAAAATGGAAACCGACAGGTAACATATCCTTTATTTAATATGCAGGGACGTTACTATACATTTGAATATAATCCGGTACAATTTTTTGTTTTAGATGGGAATAATAACGCGGACTGGGAAAAACAAATACCTTGGTTAGAAGACCAACTAAAACGCAGTCAAACCCCTTGGAAAATTGTTTATAGTCATTTTCCGATCTATTCTTCTGGATTATATGGAGTGAACCCAGAATTAATTAATCGCCTAACTCCTTTATTTAAAAAATATGGGGTGCAACTTTATATGAATGGTCATGAACATAATTATGAACGGACTAAATCTATTGAGGGTACAACTTATTTAATCAGTGGTAATGGGGGGGCAAGTATTCGACCCATAGAACCTTCAGAGTTGACAGAAAATGCTGCCTCAACCCTGGGATTTACTGCCATTGAGATTTATGCTGATCAGATTTTTATTCAGGCAATTGATACGAATAATCAAGTGTTTGATCAGGCAATTATTCGTTTATAAGCAATAGTAAACACTAATCACTTTATTACCCATTACCCATTACCCATTACCCATTACCCATTACCTATTTATCAAGAACCAGCAAGGCTAAAATTTTATCAAACTCAAAGTTATAGACTAAACGGGTTAAAGCATCAGTTAAAACTATATTTTCAGGAGGAATTTGTTGGAGTAAAACTAGAATGGCAGTATCACTACATTGGGAAGCATATTCATGGAGTTCTTTGATCCATTGGGGGGGCATTTTTTCTAGGTGTAACTTGATGTCTTCAGTCGGTAAAGTTTCAGATTTTTGTGAATTTCTAAGTTCCCTATTTTCTCCCTCTTGATAAATATATTCTACGGTGAGATATTGCTTAACTTTTTCTAAAAGTTGTTCCCTTTGGAATGGTTTGCGAATAAAATCGTCACAGCCAGCTTCCAAAAGCATCGCCCTATCTTCTTCAAAAGCACTAGCTGTCAGCGCAATAATTAGGGTTTTTTGGGCGAGGAAATCTGCTTTAATGATTTGGGTGGCTTTTAATCCATTCATCACAGGCATCCGCATATCCATAAAAATTAAATCGGGTTTCCAAGTCTGACAAAGTTCGACCGCTTGTAGACCATTTTCTGCTTCCTTGACCTGAAAACCTACGCCATTAAGAATTTCTGATAGCAGTAAGCGACTTTCTAAAACATCATCAACAGCCAATATTTTATAACTGGGTTGTTGCGGTGCTAAACGCAGGATAGGGGGGTGAAAAACTGAAGAATCAAGGATTGTAGATTCTACCCGTTGTACTAATATTTCAAAGGTAAAAATTGTTCCCTGATCGACAACACTTTGTACCGTAATATCTCCCCCCATCAATTGAATAAATTTACGGCTAATAGCTAGACCTAATCCGGTTCCTTCATGATGTTTGCGCCCCGTTTCTGTTTGGGCAAAGGCTTGAAATAAATGACTAATTTCTTCTGGCGAAATTCCTAAACCGGTATCTTCTATCTCAAAAATTATGATCAATTGATCGGCTTTATTTTCAGGTTTTAATTGAGCCCGTAGGGTCACAGAACCGACTTGAGTAAATTTTAGGGCATTGCCTAAAATATTGAGTAAAACTTGACGTAATTTTCCTTCGTCGGTTTGGACAAATTCAGGAATCTCAGGGGAAATTTCAAAAAGCAGATTTAATCCTTTTTTTACGGCTTGAATTTGGAGAATATTTTGTAAGTTATTCAGGAAAGAAATAAGATTAAAGTTAGTTTTATTTAAGGTGACTCTACCCGCTTCAATTTTAGACATTTCTAAAATATCATTAATTAATTCTAAAAGATGACTCCCCGCCCGATTAATAATTTCTACATAACGTTGATAGTCTGGTTTAAGAGATAAATCATGATTCATTAATTGGGCAAAACCTAAAATCGCATTCAGGGGTGTTCTTAATTCATGGCTCATATTCGCCAGAAATTCACTTTTAGCTCGGTTGGCAATATCGGCAGCATTCACGGCTTTTTGTAGGGCTACTTCTGCTTTTTTACGCTCGATAATTTCGGCTTTGGCTTGTTCAAATAGAGTCGATTGTTGCACCGCGATCGCTAACTGAATACTAATGTGTTGAATTGATTCAATTTCTGACTGATGCCACTTTCTCGGCTTTTGGCAATGGTGGGCGATCAGAAATCCCCAAAGGCTTGAATCTTTGATAATAGGAACTAACAGTTTAGCCTGAACTTTTAACAAGTGCAAAATATTTTTTAAAGCGGGCGTTATTCTGGATTGATGAATATTAATATCTTCAATTAAACAGAATTTTTCTTGATAATCATTATATTGAAACTCACCTATAAACATTTCTTCGGGAAAAATTTGACCTTTAACACTTGGCCATCCCGGTTCCACTGATTCGGTAATCGCGCTGCGATTTCCATTCGGTAAAATTTGGTAAATTAACACCCGATCAACTGATAAAAACCGTCTAACTTCTTCAACAGCCGTAGTCAAAATATCTTCTAGGTTTAGAGAAGATCTAATCCGTTCTTGAATAATATTCTCCGCTTTAAGTAAGGAATTTTGTTGAGTTAATGCTTGAGAAAGTTTCCATATTTTTAGCTGATTTTCAACTCGTGTAGCTAATTCTTCTAACTCAAAAGGTTTAGTAATATAGTCATTACCTCCGATAGAAAAAGCCTTAACTTTATCAATAGTTTGATCTTTGGCACTAATAAAAATAATGGGGATTTGACGAGTTTGTTCATGACTTTTTAATTGTAAGCAAACTTCATACCCATCCGGTGCAGGCATCATAATATCCAGTAAAATCAGATCCGGGGGGTCTTCTAAAGCTGATTTAATTGCAAAGTTGCCATCCCTTGAAAGTCGGACATTATAGCCCCGACTGCTTAAAAACGTATCTAATAAACGCAAATTATCGACCGTATCATCTACTACTAAGATATTGGCACTTTGTGCCGCGTTGAAAATACTCATTGTTGCATTTATTTTTGTACTTTGGCTGATTGAATTAAATCCCATAGTGTGGAATGGTCAAAATCATCAACAAACCTCTGTATCGCTTCAGATAAAACGGGGTCGTTGGTGCTAATCTCTTTTGAAATGGACTCGATTAAACTGGTATTGAGGCGGATTACAGCCTGCTCTAATTGATTGATTAAGTCAGGGGTCAAAGCCACTAAACGGGTTAATATAGACACTGACGAAATTTCGGAGTTAGGATTGATAGAATTTGAGGTTTCCTCTAAGGGGAAGTCCCCTCCACTATAACCCATTTTAACCTCAATTTGTCCAGAGATAGCCGCAAAAATATCTGCTTCTGTAAAAGGTTTACTGATCAGATAATCATAGCCCGTTGCTCGATTTTGATCGGAGTCTGGATCAAAAAGACTGGCAGTAATCGCAATAATTTTAACGGGTTTAAAGGGTTCTAATTCTGCTTTTTGTCGCTCTTTTTCTCGGATTTTTTGGGTGACTTTATCTCCTTTGTGGGTCAGCATTTGTACATCAATTAAAATTAAATCAGGTTGCCAAGTTTCCCAGGTTTGAATCCCCTCGATCTCGTTGCTTGCCTCCCTAATATCTAAATTCAAAGGTTGCAGGAGTTCAATCAGCAAAAATCGGGTATCGGGATGATTGTCAATAATTAAAATTCTATGGTTTTTGGTATCGGGTTCCAAGGCAATCACTTGACTATTATTTTCTGAGTTTTCTAAATCAGACCCCGCCATGGATTGATAAGGAATATTAACCTGAAAAATTGTGCCTTTTCCTACTTCACTTTCCACGTTAATTTGTCCTCCCATCAGTTGAATAAAATGATGACTAATTGCTAATCCTAAGCCCGTTCCTCCTTGCACTTGCTGTCCAGCTTTGGTTTGAATAAAGGGTTGAAAAATTTTTTCCAAGTCATCCGAAAAAATCCCACATCCTTGGTCTTCAACTTCAAAAACCAGGGAATTTTGAGGGTTTATTGGTTTCAGTTTAGCGCGCAAACTGATCCGACCCAAGGAGGTAAATTTAAAGGCATTACTGAGTAAATTAATTAAGACTTGACGTAACTTAATCTGATCATAAAATACCGTCTGGGGAAGATCGGAACCGTACTCCAAAACAAAATCTAATCTTTTTTCCCGCGCCTTTAAATCAAACATCTCTTTTAAGTTTTTGAGAAAGTTAAAAAGGTTGAAATTCATGGGATTTAGGGTAGTAAATCCCGATTCAATTTTAGCCATATCCAAGACATCACTAATTAATGCTAATAGATGTTCGGCACTACGATGAATAATCTGAATCTTTTCTCGGTGTTCTGATGTTAAATCCGAAGTTTTTAGCAGCATTTGAGTAAAACCCAGAATGGCATTCAACGGCGATCGCAATTCATGACTCATATTTGCCAAAAAGGTACTTTTAGAGTCGGCGGCGGCTTCTGCTTTTTGTTTGGCGATCACTAATTCAGCCGTGCGTTCTGACACTTTGGTTTCTAAAGTTCGATTAGATTCTGCTAAATTTGCATAAAGTTTAGCATTTTCAATGGCGATCGCAGCCTGGGTTGATAAAAGTTTTAATATTTCTAAACGATCGCGGGTAAATGCACCCATCGCCCGATTATTTTCTAAATACATAATACTGGTTAGTCGTCCTTGATTAATCAACGGTAAACACAGAATCGATTTAGACTGTTTTGCCTTAATATAAGGATCACTGATAAATTTTCCTTCGCAACTCGCATTTTTTAAAACAACGGTTTCTCCTGTATTAATCACATAGTTAATAATAGAATTAGCCACCAAAAAACTCCGATCAACCGAAATAGATTGTAATACATTAATAGCTTTAGAATCGGCTGAACCTTCAGCTTCAATTAACCATTGATTTTCAGTTTTGACAATTAAATATCCCAGTTGTGCCCCAGCATTTTCAATCAAAACTTTCATTAAAATGGTCAGCAATTTATCGATTAAAATTTCACCCGAAATTGCCTGGGATGCTTTAATCACCGCAGCTAAATCTAATACTTTATCTGATTGGGTTCCCGTTGTGGATTCAGAATTGAGATTCAGGGTATGATGAATATTTGTGATTGTGGATAAAGAGGAAATTAACTGGGGATATTTAGTTTCTAAATCCTCAACTTTTGCCGTGGCTCCCCAACGCTTGTAAAGATAGTGGGCTTCTTTCATATAAGTTTGAGCAATTTTTAACCGACCACGCCCTAAATAAAACTCAGCCGCTAATTCATAGGCTAATGCTTCTTCTTGAATAAATTTATTTTCTGCGGCCCTATAAATTGCTTTCTCATAATAGTCTTCTGCTTCTAGGATTTTGCCCATAACCCTAGATTTTTCTGCCTCGACTAAGTAAAACTTATTCAGGAAATTTGCCGGGGCATGATCGGCCCATTTTTGCATTTTATTTTGATTTTGATTAACTCGATTAATCCAAAGTTCGGTGTCAGAAATTCCGGCTGAAGTTGATAATCTTAAATGCACTAAAGAATCATAAAAATAGAAAATAGGAACCACGATCATTCCCATCACACCTTCTAAATGTTGTTCTGCAAGAATAGCATTATCTCGAGCTTGATCATCCTGACCAAATAGATAGGATAAAATCAGTTTATTTAGGTAGAAAAAGTTAATTTGAACTCGATCACTAGTGGAAATAGCACGGGAAAGGGATAGTTTTTCGTTATAAATATTACCCGTTAACTGTGTGGGATTTTTCGATTCTCCTAATAAGTTTTGAATAGCTTGCCAAAATATGGCAATCCAATTCACGGCGGCTTCTTGTTTTTGGCGAATGGCTTCACTATAAGTTGCCATTTCTTGTTCAATCTCTCTTAATTCATGACCGACAAAATAGGGACTGACACAAACCCAAAATCCACAGTAACTAGAAAATTCTAGTTCTCCATTTTCTAATCCACTATAATAACCTTCAATAGCAATGGGTCGGATTTTTTGACAATGATCTTTCCAAGCAATAATATGACCGGCTAAAGCATCATCTACTTTTGCCTTAATTTTTTGGGCATTTAGTTTTTTAACTAAATTGGAAGCTAAAACCCCAAATTGATAACCCGACTCAATATCTTCGATCAGTCCACATAAAAGAGCACCATAACAGGCATAACCCATGGCGGATTCGGTGGTATTGCCATATTGGATGGATAACTTAATCTGTGATGTAGTTACTAACAAGAATAACTTCGGATCGGAAATATAGGCTGAGGCGGTTATACTTGAAAGAATATACATCGCTGCTAAGGCTTGAGAATCCACCATCGGAGGCAGATTAATTAAATCTTTGATTTCATATTTATTCAAGAGTAAGGCCGTCTGTTTTAACCTATAATTAATATTTGAATGACTGGGTTTTTCAGGTAAGCTGATTCCCAATATTTTTAGTGCTTTTAAGCCAATTTTAATCGCGGCTTTGAGGTTTCCTTGAGACACCAATGCTTGAATTTTAGCCTCATAAACTTTTACTGTATCTAGGGCATTTTTCGCCTGATTTAAAATAATATTTCCCCAGGTTTCCATTTCCTGAAAGTCACCCTTGAGATAGGCGACTTCTATGGCCGCTTGATGCAATGCTAAGGTTAAGGGATATGCCGTTTCCCAACTGGTTTGATCGAGGAAGTTTAGCCCTTGATTAAAATATTCGGCGGCGGCTTGATAGGCGTTAGCAGATTTGGCTTTTTGACCCGCGATTAAATTCAGTTTTGCGATCGCATTTTTATCTATATTTTCTCGTAAAAACGATCCTATATTCTGCCTATTGACCAAACCCAAATTTAAGTGATCAACAATTTCAAAAACCTGCTCAGACAGGAGTTCTGGCTGAACATTTTCTAATAATAGATAACCCATTTGTAAATGAATTTCTTGTTTTTCGATAGGGTCAATTAAAGCATAAGCCGCCTGTTGTACCCGGTCATGGGAAAATTTATAATCTTGGATTAAGAGTTGATCATCTAACTCCGAATTAGTTAAGATTAATCCAGATTCTAAGGCAAAACTTAACTCTTTGTAAACTTTAGATGCAGAGCTTTTACTAATGATAGTCAGAGTATTTAAGTCAAAAAAAGCTCCTATACAAGCCGCAAATTGCAAGGTTTTTTGAGTTAATTTTGGAAGTTTTTTAATTTTATTGATCATCAAATTTACAACATTATCTGTAATATTTTGAGCTTCAATTTTTTCAATATCCCACTGCCAAAACCCTCTGGATCTTTTGCCATAAGTAAAGGTTAATAGATTTTCACTGTAGAGCATTTTGAGAAATTCATTCATAAAAAAAGGATTTCCCTCGGTTTTTTTTAGGACTAATTCTGCTAAGGATTTTACGGATACAATGTCATCATATAAAGTATCTGCAATCAGTTGACTCACCGCTTCTAAAGTTAGGGGTTTTAAATGAATATAATTAATTTTTAATTCCGCTTGATTCAATTGATTAATCATCAGCATCAAGGAATGAGTGGGATGGATTTCGTTATCTCGATAAGCCCCAATGATTAATAAGTGTTGAATATTACTATCCGTTAGAATCAGTTCAATTAATTTCAGACTAGCCCCATCTGCCCACTGCAAATCATCCAGAAAAATCACTAAAGGATGATCCTTTGTACAAAGGGCTTGAATAAAATTTTTAAAAACAAAATTAAACCGATTTTGAAATTCTTGTAACCCAATTTCAGCAACCGGAGACTGCTTGCCAATGATTAATTCTACCTCGGGAATTACATCAATAATTACCTGTCCATTAATTCCCAATACAGTTAATAATTTTTCGCGCCATTGATTCAGTTGTTCTGAACTTTCACTTAATAGTTGTTTAACTAATTCTTTAAAGGCATTGACAACTCCAAAATAGGGGATATTGCGCTGAAGTTGATCGAATTTTCCTGAAATAAAATAACCTTTTTTTTCCGTAATGGGTTGATAAATTTCCTGAACTAAAGATGATTTACCAATCCCCGAATAACCCGTAACTAAAATCATCTCAATTTTATGATTTTCTGTTTCTCCTTTCCTGGTTTTTTGCTGTTCTGAAGATGTGACACGGGCAAAGGCAGTTAGGAGTTGATGCACTTCTGTTTCCCGTCCATAAAGTCTTTGAGAAACTTGAAATTTATCGGTAATATCTTGAGTAGCTAAGGGGAAATTCTGGATAATTTTATCTGTTTGTAACTGGTTTAAACAGGATTCTAAATCCGCTTGAATTCCCAAGGTACTTTGATATCGATTCCCCGCTATTTTTTCCATTAATTTCATCACAATTTTTGATAAAACTATCGGAATTGTGGGTTGAATTTCATGGGGCGGAATCGGTTGTTTCGCAATATGACAATGGACTAACTCTAAAGAATCTTGGGTTTCAAAGGGTAAGTGTCCGGTCAAGAGTTCATAAAAAGTTACTCCCAAAGAATAAAAATCCGTGCGATAATCTAAGGAGCAGTTCATTCGTCCGGTTTGTTCTGGGGAGATATAAGCTAAAGTCCCTTCTAGGAGATTAGGATTTTTCAGGATGGGATTTTCACGGGTGAAGGTTGTGGAAATTCCAAAATCAATAATTTTTAGTTTTTCTCCCTGGGGGTTAAATACAATATTGGCAGGATTAATATCTTTATGAATAACCCCAGAACCATGAATTTCTCCCAGGATTCTAGTGATTTTAATAGCAATTTTTAGAAATTGATCAATAGAAAAAATATATCGTTTTTCAGGAGTAGAATGATTCTGAATAAATTGATTTAGGGAGGAAGCACCAAAATCCTCCAAAATAATCATAAATCTTCTTTGATAGGGTTCTAAACTATAGGCTTTAATTACCCCATCTATATTCAGATTTTGGGTGATTTGATATTCTTGCTTATAGCGGGTCAGTTCACTAGAAGTGGGATAATCTTCTTTGAGAACTTTGATAATTATAGGTTGATGATCTTCTTGACGAATTCCTCGATAGACTACTGAATTAGCACTTTGATAAATTTGCTCAATAATTTGATAGTTAGAAATTAGGGTATTCATCTGTTATTGTTGGGCAATTCTATATTTTAGCCAGTATTTCCAGTATGCCAAAGGCTATATAGACTGGTACGGTATGAGGTTGACGATTTAGATGTTTGATGGCTTAATAACCTATTATAACTCTAATTGATAGAATAAATAAATATTTTAATTTTAAATCAAAATATTGACTAAAATTTCAATTCGAGATAAAATTAAATGTGTTAATAAAATTTCAAGGAATTACTGCTCTGTGACAGCGAAAAAAAATCCCCTAGTTAAACCTTTTTTGAAATGGGCAGGAGGGAAACGGCAATTATTACCTGAAATCCTAAAATATCTTCCTAAAAATATCGGTAAAAATACATATTTTGAACCTTTTTTAGGGGGAGGTGCACTTTTATTTGAGTTGCAGCCTAAAAAAGCAATTGTTAATGATAGTAACGGCGAATTAATTAATTGTTATCGAGTGATTCAAAATCAGGTTGAAGAACTCATCGAGATTTTAAAAGATCACAAAGCCAGAAATTCAAAAGAATATTATGATGATCTGCGGGAAATGGATCGTTTAAAAGAGTATAGTAAATTTTCTGATATTCAAAAAGCAGCTAGAATTATTTATTTAAACAAAACTTGTTACAATGGATTATTTAGAGTGAACTCTAAAGGATATTTTAATGTTCCCTTTGGTCGTTATAAAAATCCCAATATATTAGACGAGGCTGTATTAAGAGGAGTTAATGATTATTTGAATCAAAATACAGTAATTTTTTTAAATACTGATTTTGCTGAAGCGGTTAAAGATGCCAAAAAAGGTGATTTTATCTATTTTGATCCTCCTTATGATCCGGTTTCTAATACCGCTTCTTTCACTGGATATGATATTAATGGGTTTAATCAAAATGAACAAAGACGTTTAAAACAAGTTGTTGACGAATTAACAAAAAAAGGATGTAATGTCATGTTGAGTAACTCAGCAACAGATTTTATTTTAGATTTGTATAAAGATTATACAGCAAAAATCGTTTTTGCAACCCGCAGTATTAATTCTAATGTTCTTAAACGAGGTAAAATTAATGAGGTTTTAGTGTTAAATTATGTTCCCAAACATTAAAATACATGAACAACAAAAAAACAGGAAAAAATGATATCCCTCTTCTGTTACTTTCCAAGTGGCTAATGATTAATCGATCCCAAGAAAACGTAACCTATCTTGAAATTGGCGATCGCACTGAGGGTGATGAGGTCGAATTCCCAAATGACGATCTCAAAGCAACACAATTGCCGAATGGTGAATGGGCTTTAACACACAAAGATGGTCGTGCATATTAAGGTCACTGCCTAACAACCACACTGCATTTTCAGAATTAACTATCAGAAGCGATAGATAACACCCAAGATGCCGGACTTAACCTAACTTGTAAAGTTTCTGTTTAATCCCTTAAAATTGGGATATTATCTAGCAGATAGTTTGTTAATTAGGCATTATGAATGAGTCAGTTGATATTGAAGCAGTTAGAGCTGAAGCATTAAGAAAACTGGGGAGAAACATAGTTAATTTTTCCAAAATCGAAGCAGGATTCAAATACTTGCTTTCAGTGAGCCAATTAGAGGGGACTCAAACAGCAATCTCAGATCAGTTACGCAGAAATCAGACTAGACTCCGAAAAAAAACTTTGGGTACGTTAGTTGAGGAATACAATAAAAATATATTGTCGGATGTTAGTCAATTTGAGCCTATATCAAACTTTTCTGAGACAGATATTTCTTTCTCATTTAAGCTTAAGGTTACTTGTAGCAATTCAGATTTCTTAAAAATACAAAAACGTCAACTTGCCAGCATTGTAGTTGAGCGAAACAAATTAATTCATGAACAACTAGCGTTGCTTGATACCAGTTCTGTAGAAGATTACCACAATTTAATTACCCTTTTAGACGAACAAAATCCCCGACTATTAACTCAACTTGAAGAACTAAGGTGGATGGTAGAGGCTTTGAGAGAGAGTTTGAAACGCTTGGAGGATTTTTCTAAATCACCAGATTTTCTTCATTCAAATCATACAATCTAAGCAATCTAACGCCTAAGCCTAACGCTACTTCGATCAAACAGTAGGTTCATGCTTGAATCATTAATGTTTGTCGTTCTCGGTCAGCCGCATAACTTAAGCAAGCAAGAATATCTTCCTGAGTGAGATAAGGAAAATCATCCAGGATTTCCTCATAGGTCATACCTGAAGCTAG
>DATNRE010000254.1:0-13783 GCA_036703685.1 Candidatus Obscuribacterales bacterium | reverse complement strand
TGCGCAATACGTTGGGACAGATGTAACCCCAAACCACTCCCGGCTCCTTTTTGATTTCCAGTGCGAAAGCGTTCAAAGATTGCATTTTGCTCTGATTCTGTGATTCCGGGGCCTGTATCTTCGACCTGAATGGAAACGATCTGAGCATTGTACTCAACAGTGATCTTGACTTGACCGCGCTCTGTGAACTTAATCGCGTTACTCACTAAATTAGTCAGAACTCGGCGTAGTTCTAAGCGATCGCCTTGAATACGGAATGACTGTTGTTGGATTTCAAAAATTAAGCTTAAGTTTTTGCTGAGTGCCAACGCCTCTTGCTCTTTAACCACTTCCTTAATGAGTTTGTAAAGATCAAAAGTTGTGATAGCCATGGGTTTGCAACCCGCTTCAAACCGATGCACTTCTAGGAGGGTATTAACCAGCGTAATTAAGTTTTCATTGCTAAGAGCGATGGTATGAAGAGCCTCTTTTACTGTGGGGGGTAAGGTGCCAAATTTTCCTTGCCCTAGTAAAGTCAGCATTTGTTGGGCAGCAATCAGAGGGTTACGCAAATCATGGGTTAGGCGAGAAACAAAATCTTCACGGGCTAAAGCCATCTCTCGCATTGAATCTAGGCTATGCTTGAGACAGAGCAGGTTGCGGACACGGGCAAGTAATTCGTTAACTTGAATGGGTTTCCAGAGAAAATCATCGGCTCCCAATTCTAATCCATTCGTAGAAGGAATTGAGGGATCTGATGCGAGAAGGACAATGGGAATGAAGGGCAATTGAGGGGTAGAACGAATTTTGTAAGTGACTTCATAACCATCCGCATCTGGCATCATCACGTCCCATAGAATTAAATCGGGAGGGTGGGTGGTGATAGCGGCGATCGCTTCTTTTCCATTTGAACTGGTGCTAACACAATATCCTTCCTCGGTTAAAATCGTTTCTAAAATCAATAAGGTATCCGTTTCCTGATCGGCTGCAAAAATTTGGCTGGGTCTATCTTTCATGAATTTAATCTCCTTTCTGGCAACCTTCCCAAACTCACCAGGGAGTCTGTATTGTCCATTGCCTGAATTTCTTGAATGACAGATAAAATCGGTTGAGAATTTTTTAATTGTTTCGCTGCCTTCAGTTTTTGCTCTTTCGTAATCCGCAGTAAGTAGTTTTTTAATCGGTCATAGCACCATCCCAGTCGCACCCCAAGTGCATAGATTCGATCGCTTTGACTAGGTTTTAGGGCTTTTTCTAAAATTGGGGCTAAGGAGGGAGTGTGAGAAGCCGGAATAGTTCGTCTACTCTTTTTCCCCTGTCGATAGCCTTGCCAAAACTCCAGGGAGTAAGATGAAGCATGAATACGAAGCCGATAGTGTTCTACCATTGAAATGAGCAACTCTAAATCTTGTTTTCTTAAAGTAGAAAGGGCATCCTTGGGCTGGTAGTGCCTCCAGAGGTCAATTAAACTTTTTAGCTTTTTCTGAAATCGAGTGAAATGGTCAATGGCAGCCTGGGAAGAAGTCGTCTCTGAAAGCAGCTTGGGTTTGAGGATCTTAATTGACACCATAATTTGTCGATTCCTTGATATCGAAGTTGCTTTTTTCTATCTAATTCCTAAATTAGCAATGGCATAGATTAAGAAAGTTCTACCTTAAAGCTGATTTATTAAAAAAGCGGATACTTTAAAAAAAAGCCGTTCATCTAGGAACTCATAATCTGGTTTCGTTCCTATCTTTTGTTTCCGCTTTTTTGATAGAAACCATAAAAATAAATAATGCCCCATTCATTCTGGAGCATTTTAAAAAAAATATTAAATTTTCCTCAATCTATATCTAAGGACAGTTGTTGATTTCAATTTTTTTCCTTAGCTAGATAACAAGGATTCTAAGTCTACTAAAAGTTTTTGAAGACGTTTTTGCTTTTTCGGATCGCTCCAAGCTTTTGACTTATTGACTTGGGTGAGTGCGACTTTAATTCGGGTTTGAAGAGAATCTTCGCTTTTTTCGGATTGAGATTCAGATTTTAAGGTTGAAATTTGAGCTTTGATTTGAGTCAGAGACCAATTCTCTGTAATTGCCGTTTCTAGTAAGGTAACTCGTGCCTGTTCATCTTTGACTTTAGCGATCGCACGAGCTTTAGTATATTCAATTTTGCCTTGTCGCAAACTTTCTAAAACTTCTTTAGGGAGCTTCAGTAGAGGAAGGCGATTACTAATAAAAGATTCCCAAGACATCTTACCTAAGTCTTGAAAAACTTGAACGACAACTTCAGATTCAGGTTGAATGATAACGTTATCATTATCTCGAAGTGTTTGATTTTGCATTCGATATAGAAGGCGTTCAGCTTCTGGTACAGAACAATCTAGTCGATTAGCGAGCAGCCCTAAAATCCCTTCTGTTTCTTCAACTGGATTCAGATCTTCCCGTTGCAGGTTTTCAACTAAAGCAATTTGTAAAGCTTGTTGTTCTGTCAGTTCTCTGATGATGATAGGAACTTCTTTCAACCCCACTTCTTTCGCCGCTCTTAAGCGTCTTTCTCCCGCTACTAACTCATACTTTCCATTCGGTAAAGGGCGAACTAATAGCGGTTGAAGAATCCCATCAATTTTGACAGATTCAACTAAACACTGCATCGCTTGAGGATCAAAATAGCGACGAGGTTGAGTAGGCGGAAGCTGAATAGCATCAAAGGGTACTGAACTGTTAGGTAAACTTTCAGCCTCGTCATCACCAAACAAGACTGTTAAATTGGCTTTTCCTTTGTACGGCTGATTACTTTTATTGGACATTGAGTTTCTCCATCTTGGCAGCTAAACGATCTAAGATTTTCACCGCTCCATTTCTAGCGTCATAGACAGCTAGGGGAACCTGCTGTTCAGAAGCATCAACAAAAGCGGTTAAGCGAGGAATCGGCTCATAGACCGTTCCCACAGGGGAAAATTGTTCCTGAATTGCGTTTAAAGTGCGTTTATCCTGGGAGTTGGTGGCAGCATAGCGAGAGGGAACAAATCCAGCAATCTGCAAAGAGCGGTTTCCTTTTTTTCGGACTCTGGCGACGGTTTGCAAGAGCAAGTTGGTTCCTTCAAACGCTTTGTAATGAGTTTCAATGGGGACTAAAACATGGGTGGCAGCAACAAGGCTAATGTAGCTTAATAATCCTAAGCTGGGCGGACAGTCAATCAAAATAAAATCATAGTTCTCTCGAATGGGTTCTAGCGTATCTTTCAGACGAACTTCTCGAAAGTCCATATTCACCAATTGGATTTCTGCCACACTGAGGTTAATGTTGGTGGGAGCTAGATCCATGCGATGAACTTCTTTGTGGATGAAGAGGGGTTCTTCATTCACAATGGCATCAAATACGGTTTTTTCCAAGCTCTGAGGGTCAAAGCCCATAAATAAGGTTAAAGACGCTTGCGGATCGAGATCGATGAGCAAAATTTTATTCCCTCGTTGAGCTAGGTGGTAGCCTAAGTTGAGCGTAATTGTTGTTTTGCCCACACCGCCAGCTTGGTTGAACAGCGAAATCACTTTTGTCTGGGTCATCGGCTATTCTCCACTAGCACGCTCATGTTGCGATTTAAAAAGGAATTTAGAGCTACAGTTAGGATTATACACATATCGATTTAAGATGAATATTTCAGAATATTTTGCTGGAAAAATATAATAAATTCTCCGTGAGTGTTAATAATATCTCATATCCTGGGAGAAGATGTTGAAGCGAATCGAAATTTTTAGATTTATAGCCATTCAGAAAATTCTAACTTTCCTTTTAAGCTAGGGGAAAAGAATCAATTATTCCATCTGCCCTATTTCTGAATTCAACTCGGGTAGGTTTAGTCCTGAAGATGGACTAGAAAAGATTGCTGTCGTGATAGGTTGAACGGTGAGCCAATTATCGAGAAATATAAGATTTATGCTGACAAGGCAGATGCAGCGATTTTCTTCAAAATCGATCTACCAACTTCAACAAATTGGACTAGCCTTTTTTGAAAAAATTGCAACGGATTCTAATTTGGCTGGAGAAACTCAAGATTTTTACCAAGGATTACTGGTTGGGCTAGATTGGGGTGTTAAACTGATCGATCAAGAGCAGGGGATAGAAACTCTAAAAGACTTAGAGGCTAGAATTGCAACTTTTATCAACCTAGATCATACTCCCAGCCAACAGCCACACCCTTCAACGGCAATTCATCGATTATCTTCAGCGTCTATTGCTCAACTGCAACAACGAGGGCTATCTACTGAACTTGATGAAAATATATTAGCTTGTGTTCTTGCTACTGAAACTCAAGATTTCTATCACGGTTGTCTAGGCGCTTTAGATTTTTCTATATCTTTATCTAAAGAAAAATATGCTTATGCTCAGATTAGTTTGCTTAAGACGAATGCTGCCCATTTTATCGAGTTATCTTCCCAAAGCGATCGCCAAGTAGCTCGTCCTACCCTTCAAGATATGTCTTTAACTCAACCTCGAAAACAAAGGAGATTTAGTTCTCTCCTACCTGTTTATCAGTCAGCAGTAGTAAGTCCAATTTCTCCAGAAACTAACTCCGAAGCACTCATTGAGTCGGGAATAAATGACTCAGACTATGCTGAAGACTCCGAGCAAGTTAGATTAGAGGATAATCCCAAAGATTCAAAAGAGGGAGAGGATTTGATTGAAGTTGGCAGTTCCCCTGAGCAACGATTAGAAATGGAAAGATTATTGGTGGAGCTTTTATTAAAAGAGCATCATCAATTCAAGGGATTAGAACGGTTAGAGTTTATGGAAGATTGGACAATATTGTGGCAGGAAGGAGAATCAATTCGAGTGGTTTCTCAAGTAGATCATCACTTGGTATTCAAGATCAATTTAGAGGGTGAAGTTCAAAATCCTTTATCTAATTTAGATGCAGAAAAGTTAAAGATAAAGCTCACTCAGGAAGTGCCAGAACTATTGACTGAAGTTCAAGTTTTACAGAATAATTTCAACTCAACTATTGAACCGTTAATGTTCACTTTAGAGCGTGAACAAGTTAAACAAGCTGAATTGATTTTACCCATTGCCCAAAAGGTATTTGAATACAAGCTGAACTTAGGAGATGAAGGGGTAGAAGAAACGGATGATTCTACTATTATTTCCGTTGCCGAGGTTTACCAGTTAATGGTCACAGATGTTGAAGGGGTTTCTGTATCTTCTGTGAGAGCATCTGGCAGAGGAGAACTGCTGAGAGTGTGTGGGGAGCATTTAGTTCTAGCTCAAGGAATTCGATCTGAAGATGTTGAATTTTGGCTTCAAATGGCAGATGATTTGAATACTGTTGAATCCCAACTTGCTTATAAATCAAGGGAGATAGAACTTTGAGTTTTGTACTTCAGTTGGCTATGAGTTAGCGATCGCCTGAACGGTTAAATATGAATCGAACAACGAAAGGGTTCCGAGATTGGACTTAAATTTTAAAGATTTTCTTACGTTTCACGGTTTGCCTTGTAGATATTTGGAAGTGTTGGGGGATTGGTTTCCCCCTATAAGCGTTTTAAAATTCGGCTAAATCCTCAAGGTATTGTGCAAGTTGGCTTTGAGCCATGCAAACTTGCTCTCCATCTCGCAATAACCAAGCCACTAAGCCATTGTAAAAAGCAGCACCAATCATAATGTCTTCTGGCTTAATGATTCGGTTTAAGTCGAGTGAAAGCAATCTTGCATCAAGAGTTTTAGCTGTTCTCAGATGCTGAATCATTGCCACCTGAGAACAATTAAATTTGTTAATGCGATTCATCGTTCTCAGTATCTCCAATTAGCAATCAAACCCGAAGTCAGATTTAGCGAGTTCCGCTGCTCGTATAAGTTCGATTTCGTCTTGTTCTTCAGGATTAATAGTTTGGGTGGTTTCTTGGCTATGTCGTTTCATCCAAAGCTCACGATAAACCAGTATTAATTGATCATTGTCCGTTGTTTTTAAGGTAAATTTGAGAACGGTACCGTTAGAAGTTTGGATGTAGAAAACAGTTTGGCTGTCGAGGTCTTCTTCAGTCCAGCCAAGGTGTCGCTCAACCAACCCATCCGCATAAACTATCTCAATCACATCAATTTTGAGCCCGTTGCCATCAGTGTAACTACGGGCAATTTTAGTTTCGATGGCAGTGTTAAGTTGTGTCGTCATGAAAGTTAGCTCCTTAGTTAATAAAGAACCAACCGGAAAACAGCTTAGGAAGCTAGGTCGGTTGGTTCGGTTGGTTTTGGGTTAAACAGCAGGGAATTGATCTCAAATAGCGATCTAAAAAAAACAACGCGGTAGCGTCTTGATGAACGTCTTGGCAAATTGTGGTGAGCAACAGGTCAGAAAAGAACTCGATGGGAAGGATTAGCGAGCGATCGCTATGAATTCAGTCAATGAATCAACTGAAGAATGCAACCATGAGGCGAACACTTGTCCTCTAACAGCTATTTCATGATGTTCGGTTAAAGTTGTCTTTTCTTAAAGTCGTTAGTGAAGGTTCGTACTATTTTCGCGGCGATCCAATTACAACCCATAATCTCAGAACAACAAAAGCTCTGACCTACACAAAATGAGTAATTTTACTTACTAAAATTGATGTACGGACATTTGACATGGCTTGCTGTTCCACTGTGGGAAAAACAGAAGGGAAAACAGTGCATAAATTTCCTCTTGTTTGTTTAGATTAGCCAGAAAAATGTCAAAAATGATACCTAATTAGCCGCACTACAACGGGCTACAAAAGGAAATCCAAGGGAAAATAGTGCATTTGTTCCCTACTTTTTCCTCGCTGTTTTAAGTAGATTTTTGAACTGTGTATCGCAACAGAAAGCCACTCAATCTCAAATGTATTTTTTTTGTACTACAGAAGTAACAAAGCCAATGGAAAATTTTCCATCAATGCCTGTCGGGGATTACCCACTCCCAGTCATAGCTACTCTATTTTAGAGGTGGGTGGGTGGGCAAAAAAAGCTTCCCCTCTGGTGGGGAAGTTGGCAGTTAGCGTGATTAAGGAGCCATCAAAGATTGTTGTAGGTGTGTGAGCTTAATCCATCTCAATTTGATGATCATCGATCCCGTCATCCAGTGTTAACGCATTTTGGGCAATGACCTTGTTTTGGCGAGCTATCCGTTCGTTGCGGATGCCCCGATGTTTGGCTCGACGTTCTCGAATGGCATCAATATCATTTAGGCCATAAAGAGCTTGTGCAGCCCGCATCAGTTCTTTTAAGGAAGTTGTGCCATAGTCTTCACGAAATTGAGCATTGTGGGTTTCCCAGTCAAAATCGTGGTTATTAAAACGGGCAGCACTCGCAAGCTCACGGCCAGATTCTTCTCTTAAAACTTCTAGCACCATCAAACGTAGTTTTTCGTTATAGCTGATGCACTGGTCTAAAGCATTGGTATAAGTTTTTTGAGACTTTGTGGTTTTAGCGGAATGGAACTTACGATTTTTAGAAGTTACAATCATTTTGATCTTCCTATTCAAATAATGTTCACACCCAAAGCAGCGATCGCTGTCTTCTTCTGTTCAATTTTTAAATTAAAGTTTTTTGTATGATAGCGATCGCTATTTTCGATTTGTTGAAAATTAATTTAAAATTTATCATTAAAAAAAATTACCCTACCTTAAGGTAGAGTAATAGTCAAATGGATATGAAATGATAGGTACGCTTCATGAATCAAATCAGAGCAGAAAATTAGTTATTCTAAATCTTCCTCCTCCTCCTCATCTTCATCATCTTCATCTTCATCTTCTTCGTCTTCTTCCTCAAAGTCATCGTCTTCTTCGTCTTCCAAATCTTCTGGTTCCTCATCATCATCATCTTCCAAATCATCAATATCATCATCATTGTTAGATTGCTCTTGCTGAAGATAACTATTGCGTTTGGCAAGGGATTCTTGATTGAATTTAACGAGGCTTTTAATGGCTTCTTGAGGATCTAACTCGAAAACATCGTACAGTTTTGCCATAACCAAAGCTAAAGTTTCGATATCATGACGCAGGGCATCCGGTTGTCCGAACAAAGTAGGGAACACTTCATTATTCCAACGTTGCCAGTTCATGGTTTTGCCGCGTTTTTTCAATTGAGCAGCAATATCCAAACCGATCTTTTCTTTAATGGCATGACCGATTTTTGTTTGAAGACGTTTTTCGCGAAGTTGCAGCTTCACGCCAAACTTTTTAACAATGGTCGTTCTGACTCGCTCAAGCAGTGCGTTAGCTTGTTCTTCAACTGAAACAGCCGAACGACGGATTCCATTCCCATTGCTAGGAACAGGTAATCCGGTGCTTTTTGATTTAGGAGTCACACCGTTGGTTTTTCCATTGAAAGTTCCCGCACCATTAGACGTGCGAGAGTTATTTTTATTTGTTGTAGTTACCATGAAGTTCAATTGAATTTAATTACTTCGTGGCAATCTGCGCCGCTAGGCGCTTTCAAATTTCCCAATTTATTATTAATGGTTAATTTAAAATTAATTAAAATTCTTTTCGATTTTATCATTAAATGATGGAGTTAAAATATTCATCTAACTTAAGGAATAAAAGCTAAATTAGTTATATAGAGCAAGAGAGGGATGGGAAATAGCGCTTAAGAAAACTTAATAGGAAATAGTCTGCTTAATACTTCCTAATATTTTATGATCTATCCTTTTAAAAATTGGCTTTTCTTGGCAAACCGAGGAATCAAGATAGTGGGATTAGAATACTGTACAACGGATCGAGTCAGGATTTTAACTCACTTCTATGAATGGGGTCAAAATCTACAACTGCCTGTTTTATTTTGGAATTGTGGCTACCGATGTTTTCAGCAAGTTAGTTGTCAAGATAAAGGCGGGTGTCGGTTAGAGAATACTAATTTACAAGCTAACTCCGATCCGCTTTTAGATTTATTAGAAAATCAAACCGAAGGAATTTTTATTCTTGAGGGAATTTTAGAGTTATCAGGATCAGATCTGACGGATAAACAGCGTGAATTTCAACTGGTTAATGCTTACTATGACTTATCAGAAAATAAGCATCGTCAGTTCTGGGTTTTATTGGAAAATAATATCAATTTACCTGCTAATTTAAAACCTTTAATTCCTGTATTGAAAGCTCCTATTGCGGATCGCATTTGGGTGCAACAGAAAGTTGCTTCATTTTGTCGTGACACTTCCCCGATGCACGGGAAAAAAGATACTGCTATTCAAGAAAGTTTAGTGCGAGCTTGTCTAGGATTGGCACAAGGAGAAATTGAGTTAATTTTACAACAGAGTCTAGCATTTACTAACAGTTTTGAAGACATAGCTGATTGGGTACTCAACTACAAAGTTAACAAATTGCAAGGGCGAGGGTTAGAGTTAATTTCTGAACCGGATGTTGTGCAAGCCGGAGGGTTAGAATTGCTAGACGAGTTTCTCTCAAAAGTTGCTTCTTTACTCAATCCAGAAGCCGAGAAATATGGGCTTAGATTTCCCAAAGGAATGATTCTTTGGGGGCCACCTGGCACTGGGAAAAGTTTGAGTGCCAAGTTAGCCGCCAAGAAGATGGGAGTGCCTTTATTAGCTGCTGATTGGGGTGCAATTATTGGTTCCCCAAAGCCAGATTTGGCACTGCGCGAGTTGTTAGAATTGGCTCAAGCTTTAAGCCCAACAATTTTGTACTGGGATGATTTTGATAAAGGGTTTGCAGGTTGGAATTCTAATACGGATGGTGGAGTTTCAAGGCGTTTGTCGGGGAAACTATTGACTTGGATGCAGGAAGTACAACAGCCGATTTACATGGTAGCAACGGTTAATCGACTGGGGATGTTACCCCCAGAATTAATTCGTCGCTTTGATGATATTTTCTTCGTTGATTTACCCCATGAAGGAGCAATGTATGACATTTTTAACCTGCATTTGCAAAAGTATTTCCCAGAGTTTCGCAATCCTTCCCAATCTCCTTGGACAGACGAGGAGTGGCGAATTTTGTTACGGGATTATCGGCTTTGCACCCCTGCTGAAATTGGCAATGCCGTTAAAAAATGTGCCGAGGAAATTTACTATCGCAACTATCAGCAAGGGAAACAACCGGAACAATTAAAGATCACTTTAGAAGATTTACGACAGCAACGTGACCAATTTACGCCAGCTTTAATTCGAGATGAAGAACAGATTTTAGCAATTCGTAATCAAGCAACTTATGCCCGTCCGGTGGCGGGTGTAGATGTTTCAAAATTTGCGATTCCTCCTCAAGAATTGTTTGGCTAGGATTGCTCAAACAAACTCTTTTGTTGGTAGGTTGGCGTAGGCTTGCTTTGTTGTATAGTTCGGGAGAGAATCTGATGACTGAAAGTCTTGGTCAATTCTTGAAGATTATACATTGAGTGGCTCAACTCCGCTAATGTAATCGATTGATAGCGTTGCACTTGTTCAGTATTATTCGGCTCGATATAATCTGGCAGTTCAATGATGTCTACAGGTTGGTAATCTAAGGTTTCAATATACTGGTTCCAGTGGATTCCAAATTGTTCAATATTCTTCTTAATTTGTTCGCTTAGGCAATCTAATTGCAGAGAAATCTGAAGGCGAGTTTCGTAGCTGGCTTTTTGCCAAAAAATCGAATGTACTAAATGTTTTCGAGCCGTCGCTAAGGTTGAAGCGACTTCTAAATAAGCTAAGGCATCATATTTTTCAGAATGTTCTGGCCCAGCTTGGAGGAAGTTTTTAACTCGATGGTAAGCGCAGTGGATTAAAGCTTCATCAACGGTTCCATAAAACGGAATTGTGCGAGGGACAGGCATAAATTTTTTCTCAACTTGTCCCTCTGAGTCCCCGTTATGGGGATGAAATGGAAAATTTTCCATTTCAACAACTTTCCGCTTTCTAAGCACAGTTTGTTGCAGAAATTAATATTCGCTACTCTCCATTAAAGTCCCAACTCTCCAAGTGGTATTAACATCTTCAGGACTGTTGGCGCCAATTTCTTCCCCTTTAAGCCAAGCGGATTTCTCAAAATAATCAATTTTGAAAAAGTAGCGATCGCCGTCTAATTCTAAAGTCACAAAATCTCGTTCTCCGTAAGGGTCATTATCGGGTGAAAAAGAGTTAAATTCTTTCAGCAATTGGAGAAGTTGTTGTTGCTGTTGGGGAGGTAGAAGCCCAACACTCCGAGATAAATGAATACCCCCAACTTGTGAATTTTGAGAGCGTAATTGATCATTAAGACGAGCAATTTGTTCAGCTTTTGTTAAGGTGTCAGTCATATTTTTTTAAACAATCTTCACCATCAATCGGCGCGTTAGCGCGGAAGTTAGGTGAGATGAAGAGCTTCCCAACCCACAATAATCCCAGAAAATGAACTGCGATGGCGTAGCCGCCGCCTGTCGGCATCGCTTAAACCCACCTAATCCTAAAAGAAAAAAGGCAAACGGAAGGGACATGGTGGAAAATTTTCCACCATGTTGACCTCTCATCGGATAATGCGGCTAATTTTGGACATCTGCAATTAAATTGACTAAAGGCATTGAATAATAGAAAAATCTAATTAATCTATAGAACCCCTCTAAAGTGTACATTTGCTCAGAAATGACATATACGCTCTTAAGTCAAACTCAACGCCAACGGGTCAGTGATGGAGTCGTAACCTCTCTATTGAGCGGTTGCGAATCCTCACCCAGACAACTCGTGCTAATCTGGCCCCAATTGGGAGATTTCGATAGCTTGGAGTATGCTTGGTGGTTAAAAAGAGAGGCTAAACAGCTTCAAGCGCAAGGAATCGCAATCCGGGCCGTAGGAATTGGCGATCGCACTTCAGGACAACAATTCTGTGACTATACAGGATTTCCCCCAGATTGTTTATTTGTCGATCCCACCGCCGAACTGCACCGAACCCTGAATCTGTATTCCGGCTTATCCCTCAAACTCCCCGGTTTATCACCCGGTGCGAACGCTTGGTTTAACTTAATATTAATGTGTGCTGGAATGGGTAGCCCTGGTACTTTAGCCGAAGTATTCCGAGGCTATCGGGGTGATAAAAAAGCCCCTCAATTAATTGGGGATGAAGAAATTGTTCAAGCTCCTCCTTTACCCCCATTGAAAGGTTCATTCTTCAACTTAGCAGGAGGGCAAGGCTTTCAGCGCCCCTTTGAGTTAGCCACGTTGCGACTGCGAAATATGGGAGAAGTGCTAAGTCACTGGAAAAGTTACGTTCCCGATTCAGCTTATCTAACCCAACGAGGAGCCACTTTCTTATTTAATAGTCAAGGAGAATTACTCTATGAGCATCGAGACCGCGCCATTCTGGGCTTCGCTGCCGAGATGAGTAATCCGTTATCTTTTCTCACAGATTTAGTTAATAATAAAAAAAAATAAAGCGCAAAAACTATTTCCTCGGTGGCGAAGGCAAATTGGGAACAAAACTCTTGCCATCAATTAATCCTAATCCATTGGCTTCCAACCGCTGCCAACTGTCATACAAATCCGTTAAATTACTCGCCACCCGTCCCGATAAAAAATCCCGATCTGCCATTGAAGTTGCTTGATTCTTCAAACAAATCCTCACCGCATAATTATAAATTGCCCAATCCTTACGAGTCAACTCACTCAACCCTTGGGATAACTTTCCATCTCTGACAGAAGGCAAACTTTCAGTCGATGTTCCCCAAATTTGTTGCTCAAACTGTTGAAGAAACGCCTGAATTTCATCCTCAGCACACCGAAATAGAGAAACACAAACTCCTTTCGGAATCACCGTTGGTAAGGTTTCACGAGTATGAAATTCAAAAATCTCCAATAAATCCGCATCATGCAAAATAAAAATCCCTGAAGCATTTGGTATTAAACCCGAATCCAGGTGTTCTAATTGGGGAAGAATCTCTTGAATTTCAATAGAATCTGAAAATTGATAAACCGTATAATCGGACGAATCTGGATACAGCGTGTGCTTCAACCAATTGATAAAATAAGCAGGAGATTTAAAATGGGCTTGAGGAAAACTAACTCTATTTTCAGCTTGAGAATTTGAAGATAAGGGTTTATGATTGTCAGGCTTTAGAGAAGGAGAAACTGCACCTCTCAATTGAGACGGTAACAACTCCTGAATCGAGCGCACATACAAACTTTGCAAACGCAACATTGTCCCCCCATCCGAAAAAATCAAATCCCCCTTACCTAATAACCCCGTACAAAGCTTTCCCCATTCCTCCACATCCAAAATCACCGCGCCCGCCTTTGCACTTTGCAACCTCAACCCCAACCTTACCCCCATATTCACCTTAATCTTCGTACTCACCACATCCGCCTTCGGGTACTGAGTAAACAATACCAAATGAATCCCCGCCGCCCTCGCTAAAGCACCCAGCCCCTCCACTAAAGCTTCAAACTGCCTCTTTACCTCTTTATCCTTCGTCAAATACTGAATTTCATCAATAAAACAAACAATCCGCGGCAACCGCAACTGTGGCTCCACCTTCGGGTTATAATCCTCCAAATCATTCGCCCCCACTTGCTCAAACCGTTCATATCGTTTCTGTTGCTCGGCATCTAATGCCCTCAACAAATTCAACGCACTATCCGTATCCCGACAAACCGGATGCCATAACCAAGGCAAAGCATCAAATTCCTGTTTAGCAAACGTGACTCGTTTAACATCAATTAAACACACCTGAACCCGTTCAGGAGGATAGCGTAAAATCAAACTGGCTAACATCGCCTTCTGTGCTTCCGACTTCCCCGAACCCGTTGCCCCTCCCCCCAAAACATGACAAGTATTCGGGTTGGCTAATTCAATTTCCACCAATTGCCCATATAAATTTACCCCCATTGCCATCCGCACAGGTTCTTCATCGGGTAAAA
>DATNRE010000253.1:0-2899 GCA_036703685.1 Candidatus Obscuribacterales bacterium | reverse complement strand
GTAATTCATGAATTACCCCTACTACTATGGATAGTGGTGATGCGTAAGTCCTGTTTAGGACTGTCTTGCTTTTTTTATTATCTCAATTGATTAAAAATTTAATCATGAATAGTCAAGATCTAGCCCGATATATTGAAAGTACCAATAGTATTTCTAAGTCTTGGTTATTAGTACAATTGCGATTAAAAAAACTCGAAGAACGCCGTTCGGAAATTTCCCAGGAAGAATATATTCAAGAGTTAACCCAACTGCATCAAGAATTAATGAATTTGGGGGAGTGGTGGTTAGGAATAGAAGATGAGGTTTTTAGTTGAAATTTATTAAAGGGTTCGTTGTTGGGCTTTAGCCCCTCCCCTAACCCCTATAAACAAACAAAAAAGTTTAATGCTTACAATCCTTATTCATCCGTAAATAATCGAAAATAGGATAATTAATATTATTCATTAATATCGACGGGGAAACCGCAGATTGATCCAATTCAGGTAAAGAGATTATAGCCTGTTCGATGGGAATAGCAAAAGCTAATTCCACCATTTTTTCTCGGAGTTGGGGACTGGGTAAAGAACCATCTTGATAAATATAGGGATCTCCCCAAAGAGGATAGGCGTGCATTCCATTAATTCCAATCACTTTTCCCTGAATATTTAATAACGGCCCCCCACTCATGCCCTTTTGAATCGGATTAGTATAACCGATTTTATAGCCCTGTTGAATTGCTTTTTTAGATAATAAAGAAACCCGACCTCTGGTTAAATTAAATCCTAATTTTGGTAAAAATTCCGGTTCATTTAATTGGGAAAACTTAGAAGCTAGTGGTTTATAATTAATCCTAGAGTTAGAATTATTTTCAGGGTGAATAATTCTATTATTGATTTCAATAATATCCGGTGAATCCGACGGTTTTACCCAAGGAAAACCCGCCCCAAAAACCTTATCCCCGGGCTGAAGTAGGTTAGAATGTTCGAGATTAGCGATCGCATAAATCCTCATACTTTTAAATTGTAATAACGCCAAATCCTGTTCTGAAAATTTGAAATTTGAAATGGGATTAGCCGAATAAACTTGACCATCAGGGGTTTGAATAGAATAGGGCGGATCACTCGGGGTTAAAATATGTTGATTCGTCAAAACAGTATAAATATTTCCCTCTTTTCTGACTAAAATTCCCGACCCCCAAGCCGAACCCGATAAAATTTTAACTGTTATTCTTTGTGCAATTCTTTGCAATTGTTTAGGGGTACAAACTTGACAATAATTTTGCCCACAAAAAGTTTGCGATTTGACCGAGAAATTGATCGAACTTCCAGAGTAAAATTCTAAGGATAACGATTTCAAAAACACATCAGAAAAAATAAATATTGGTAGGGTTAAAAAACAACTACCAATACCTGTAATTCCTTTAAATTTTAGAAAATTTAAAAATCGATTAACCATGATATAGCGCTACGCATTACAGTTAGGACACTTTTGAGTCCTAAAACCCTTTCACTGCTTACTGTTCCCTGTTCCCTGTTCCCTGTTCCCTAGTGCGTAGCACTATAACTTGAATCAAAATCAATTTATTTTTTGTTCAAGACTATCAATTTAATTGAACCGAATCGAGGACAGAAATACTACTTTGATCCTCAATATATTGACTCAGATCTAAATACAATCGACCATTACTTTCTTCCAAAGGCCCAGCACTGGCATTCGCCCTCAGATCAAATAACTGTTTCAAAGTACGATTAGCATTTTGATTCGGTTTCAACGTAAATAAAATCCCCAAACAAGGCCCATCTTGAGCATTAGAAACACAGATAACAGGTTGATTATTCACCCGTCCTGTAGTGACATAATTTAATAGACCCCGTTTCTGAAACTGTTGGAATTTAGAAGATACTTGACGACAACGAGTTTCAGGAACATAACCCGCATCATCAAATATTCGAGAAACCCAACGAATCACAGGGAAAGTTCCCCTGGTATTCTTAACAAATGTAGTCGGAATTCCATCGGAACTCAGATCACAATAAAACTCCTGTCTCATCGTTTCCGCATACTGACGTTCAGACACTTTAACTCCAGAAGATTCACAGGCAATCAAGTTACCAAAAATACAGGAACTATTTGTTATTAATTCCTGTCCTTGACTAACAGAAGCAAATCCCAAAATAGTGCTAAAAGCGATCGCACTAATTTGTAAACCTTTCCCAAAAACAGAGTTTTTCATAATTCATTCCCAATCATTTTTGATAGTTCAATCCTTCCAATTCACCCCCAAACGTTTGAGATAATCCCAACCCCTTTGGGGCCAAACATGAGGACGCCCCGTTTTTTTAGCGATCCATTCCGCCACCTTTGGCCCAGACCAAGAGCCACCATCCGGTGCTGGCCCCTGTAAGGCTTGCATAAGTTCCTGTTGTTGTCCTGAAGTGAGTAAAGATTTGGCGATGGGGGGTTGGCGCTCCCGGCTACGGTTCTTCACAGAACTTGGCCCCTCGCGGTTGTAGCGCCGGATAATTTCTTTGGCATAGTCATAATTCAACCCCACCACTTCCGCCGATTGTTTGATTGTCCAATCCCCCGCCACAAGGCAAAGCAAATGCCATCGACGGGCCTCTGTCGTGTCTCGTGCTTGACGATAGCGAGCTTTCAGGTCATCCGGGGTTAAGTAGGGTTCTATGTGCGCTTTAGGTGGCATTCCTCCGATTCAGCATCAGGAAAGTTGGTTAGTCTATCTGATGGTTTTAAGGGTTTTCCGGATCAAAACCAGAATTTCTGAGAATTACGAATTACGAATGGGGAATTACGAATTACGAATGGGTTTTGGGTAATGGGTAATGAGGAATGGGTGATATTCAGCAAGCCAGGACGCTCCCCCCGCTTCTCCCTCCCCTGCTCCCCCTGCTCCCCTGCT
>DATNRE010000252.1:0-8572 GCA_036703685.1 Candidatus Obscuribacterales bacterium | reverse complement strand
GTTCTTCTAACCATTCGATAGAAACGACCCGATGATTGTAGTTCCGAATAGCAGTTCTGGTGGCGACTTCATCTCCTTGAAAATAGCGATCGCAAAAGGTTTTAAACGTCAATATACTGTTGTCTTTTTGACGTTTGCGATAGTTTTCGTACTTTTCAACGTCCATATACCCATAATGGGAATAGACTTTATAAAGCGCAGCCAGTGTTTTGGCATAATAGGTTTCATCTAATGCTTGACGGCGTTTTTTACGAAACTCTCTTGTCCATTGTTCCTTAGTTTTTTCCCGTCGCCATTCCAAAAGATCTTCATCTTCCCATTGTTTTTTCGCTGCTTCAGAATAAGCTTCTCGTAATTCAGGGTTATCTGCAAACTGTTGACGCACCCGTTCCGATTGTTTTAGGCGATTTTCTTCATGACTCCAATATTCTTGTTGCGCCTGATATAACATTTCATTATTTTCTTGGCGATACTCCTCATTACTTTCATAAAACTCTCGCCATTTCTCCGCCATATAGGCTTTATATTCCTCATTTTCCCATTGTGCTTTAGCCTGTTCTGACAGAATTTGTCGGGTTTGAGGGTGCATCATTCGTTGCTTCATAAAGGCTCGGAATTCTTCACTTTGATGCACTTGACGGCTTTTTTCAATCACATCAGGACGATGTAAGGTTTTTTCCAAATGAGCCCGATGTAAGGCTAAATGTTCTGCTGCTGGTAAGCGTTTGATATTGGTGGGATTATTGTTGAGTTTATGAAAATCAACATGGTGACGATGATTACCCTCCGATGCTTGATAAACCCCCAGTTTTAAGTTATAAAAATCGGCTAATAAATGGGTATAAATCCATTTATCATAACCGGGGTTCCAAACCATTTCATAACCGTTTAACCCTCCATCTACCCCTTTCTGAGAAATTTTGCGATGAAACGGCATTAAGGAATCTTCTGGGGTTAATTCTGCTGCTGCTTTGTAAGTGCGATCACGCAACATAAACGGGTGATCGGGAGTACAAATCAGGGTTTCTCCATTATCTAAAGTTAATTTCACGACTTGGGCATTTTTCTTCGTGAGTCGTGCATTGGTGACGTGTTCAATGGCGATATTGCCACTTTGATTAATGGTGTAGCAAAAATGCTCTTTCCCCTCAGCCTGCTCATCAACAATTTCTTTGATAGTTTTTTCTGATCCATCGGCAAGAGATATATAAGTAAAACTAAACAAACAACCGCCGGCGCTGTCCCCTTCGACTAAGAAAATCTCCGATTCATGGGGATCTCGGGTACTACAGTCCGCTAATTTACCGGGTAAAGGAGAGGATTCTAAGACCGATTTCCGACGGACTAAATCCCGTGCTCGTCGAGCGGCTTCTGCGGCTTTAAAGGCTTGAATGGCTTTCTCAATGATCGCATCGGCAACCCCGGGATTAAATTCTAAATATTCGGTTAAGGCTTCCCCCACCAAGGAGTCAACAATTCCCCGAACTTCGGGATTTCCTAATCGGGTTTTAGTTTGTCCTTCAAATTCAGGGTCGGGAACTTTCGCAGAAATAACGGCGGTTAGACCTTCTCTAATATTTTCCCCGCCTAAATTTGCCTCGCCTTCTTTGAGTTTATTTCGTTTACGGGCGATCGCATTTAAGGTTCGAGTCAAAACGGTTTTTAACCCTTCTAAATGGGTTCCGCCATCGATGGTTCTAATATTATTCGCAAAACCTAAAACCGTATCACTATAGGCATCGGTACACCACTGCAAAGCCACTTCTATTTGAACATTACTCCGTTCCCCACAAGTATAAATAATATCTTCATGGAGGGGTTGTTTATCGTTGTTCATGTAGGCGATATACTCCCGAATTCCGCCTTCATAACGGTAGGTTTCTATCCGGGGATTTTCGCGATTTAAGAGTTCTAAACGACTATCTGTCAGAGTAATTTTAACTCCCGCATTCAAATAGGCGAGTTCGCGTAAACGGGAGGCAATCGTATCACAATCAAACTCAATTCCGGTGGTAAAAATTGAAGTATCCGGTAAAAAGGAAACGGAAGTTCCGGTGCGGGCTTCTTTGATCGGTTTTGAGGTGAGTTCCGTGGCGGGAGTCCCTCGTTCAAAGCGTTGGGAATATTCTTTTTTATCCCGAAAAACCGTAACTTCTAACCATTCTGATAGGGCGTTAACAACAGAAACCCCGACTCCGTGTAAACCCCCAGAAACTTTATAACCGCCACCGCCAAATTTACCTCCGGCGTGGAGAACGGTTAAAACCGTTTCTAAAGCGGACTTTCCGGTTTTAGAATGGGTATCGACGGGGATACCGCGACCATCATCGGTGACGGTGACGGAACCATTGGCGTTGAAATCGATTTCGATGTGGGTGCAATAGCCAGCCAGCGCCTCATCGATCGCGTTATCTACAACCTCGTATACTAAATGGTGGAGTCCTCTTGGCCCTGTGGAACCAATGTACATTCCGGGGCGTTTGCGAACGGCTTCCAAACCTTCAAGAACTTGTATTTGGTCGGCGCTGTAATTGCTGGTCATTTGATCACGACTCCAGTATTGGTTGAGTAAAAACGTCCCTTATGACGTTCTTACAGTAAAATGATAAAACTTTCAAAAATTGTAGCATAAATAGGTTGCAGAGGATCTTAGGGCATTCTCAAATGATATTTGGAAGGGGTATCTACTCGCAAGATTCAGTTAGGAGTGAGGCGTTGAGGAGGAAAGTTGACTATTTGTAGAATACCACAGTCACCTCGGTTAATCGTCATCTGTGGTGCGACGGCTACGGGGAAATCGGGTTTGGCGATTCAGTTAGCGGAGCGTTTGGGGTCGGTGGTTTTGAGTGCGGACTCCCGTTTGGTGTATCGAGGGTTTGATATTGGGACAGCGAAACCAACGATAGAAGAACGTCGGGGGATTCCCCATTATTTGATTGATATTTGTGAACCAACCCAGAGCTTAACGGTAGCAGATTATCAGGATCAAGCGCAAGAATTGATTAATCATACTTCTAATTCTGCTCCTATATTATTAGTTGGCGGGACGGGTTTATATATTAAATCTATTGTGCGGGGGATGAAAATTCCGCGAGTTGCTCCTAACTCAGAATTGCGATCGCAACTTGAAGGTTTAGGGCAATTGCAATGTTATCAGATGTTAAAACAAATCGATGCGATCGCGGCACAGAAAATTCATGCCAATGATCAGTTTAGAACTCTACGAGCCTTAGAGGTTTATTATATCACCGGTCGTCCGATTTCTGAACAACAAGGAGAAAATCCTCCCGATTATCCGATTTTACAAATAGGTTTAAATTGTGAATCAGAAGCATTAATTCATCGGATTCAAAAACGAACAAAAGATATGATTGAACAGGGTTTTGTACAGGAAGTTGAACAGTTATGTCAGAAATATGGCACAGATTTATCGTTATTAGAAACTTTAGGATATCAAGAAATTAAACAATATTTAGCGGGAGATATTTCTTTAGAAATAGCCCAGGAATTAATCGTATTACATACCCGACAATTTGCTAAACGTCAAAAAACTTGGTTTCGGGCTATTTCTGAAATTGAATGGTTTGATGCTGATAGTTCTAATTTGTTAGATCAGGTTTGGCAAGCTATTCTTTAGGATGGGTGAAATAATCTTGAAAATTTGCTTTATTTTCCCAAAGTGACAGAAAAATGCTATGATTAAACTAAAAAATACTCAATAAAAATGCTATGAATCTTAATTTTTCCTCTCTTAAATTATCTCCGTCGCTTCCTGTGAAATTTCATATTTTGCTTGATCGTTCAAATGCAACGCAAATACGCGCATCTTTTATAGAACTTCCTAACTTGCAGGTTGAAGCTTCAACGCAGGAAGAAGCCCTAGAAAATCTCAAAACATTGTTGTATACTTATTATGATAAACTAGAAATTATTCCTTTTGAAATTCAAGAAGTATCTCCTCAAAAATCGGAAAATCCTTGGTTAAAATTTGCGGGTATTTTTCAGGATGATTCTGACTTTGCTGAGATTGCTAAAGGTCTTAGAATTGAACGATATGATGATATTAATAGGATGTATGAGGAAACAATTAATACTGATGATCAAATCATCAATAAAACTGTTAATATTGATAATGATAATGATAATTATGAAACCATAGGTTAACTATATAACAATTCAGAATAACACAACTGCTGTACAGGGAAAAGCGGACGATGGGACTCGAACCCACGACGTTCAGCATGGGAAGCTGACATTCTACCACTGAATTACGTCCGCGTTGGGGGTTTTATTTCAAACTCCCGACCATTATAACCCAATTTTTGAAATTTTCAACACCCCGGATTCACCAAAAAGCCAAAACCCGCGAACAGCAGTGCTGGGATCACCAGTTGGGAGCAGGGCGAACGTCCTTGTTTAATAGATTATCCGGGTATTCAGGATAGATACTGAGTGAGGACACTCGCACTGCCATAGAGTCAAAATCGGATTAGGAAAGATTACTAACAATAGGTGGTTTAGGATCACTCGAGCTACTATTGAAAGTGTCAACATCGACTGGAAGGTTAATCAAGGTTAAAGCCTGCTGTAATGCCTCTTGACGCACCAACATCAGATGATGAGGGGGAAGCATATCTACAATTTTGAACCGTTCTAAACGTTCTTTAATCTTCCCTTTTGCACCGACAATAAAGACGTGACGCCCTTTTTCTACTGCATCTTTAATGGCGTTTTCAATGGCTAAACAAGCCGTTACCCCTAACATGGGCACATCACTCAAATCAAAAATCAGCACATCATAATTTTGAATCATGGATTCTTCTCTGGAGATAGCTTTAGCTACCCCAAAGATCATTGGGCCGCTGAGGTAGAATAACAATACCCGACCTTTTCCAGCCGCGAGTAATTGTTTTTCTTCTGGGGTCATAATGATAGCATCATCTTCATCGGTGATGGCTTTTACGTCTTGACCCTGCATATCACTCAAGCGTTCAATTGTAAGAATATTAGCAATAAATACCCCCACACCAACGGCCACAATTAGGTCAACAAAGACGGTTAATAACATCACCCCATACATGATCATTGCCCCTTTCAGGGAAACGGCATGGGCGCGTTTGAGGAAACTCCAATCGAGAATATCAATCCCCACTTTTAGGGCAATTCCTGCTAAAACCGCCATCGGAATACTTTGGGTCAGACTCGCCGCCCCGAGAATGACTACTAATAAAATTAACGCCCGGGTAATTCCAGATAAAGCACTTCTTGCCCCGGCTTGAATATTAACAACGGTTCCCATGGTTGCCCCAGCACCGGGTAATCCACCACAAACCCCTGAAACAATATTAGCAATTCCTTGACCAATCAATTCTTTATTAGAATCGTGTTGAGTCCGGGTAACACTATCAGCAATAACGGCCGTTAATAACGTATCAATACAACCTAACATCCCTAGCATGACACCATTGACAAACATGACTGTCATTTGGTCGAGGCTGAATACGGGCATTTGTAAGGTGGGGAGTCCCGTGGGAATTTCACCAATTCGCTGAATATCTACTCCTTGAAAGAAGATTAAGGAAACTAAGGTTCCAATCACTAATGCAACTAATTGGGGCGGAACAATCCGTTTAAATTTAGAGGGCATTAAGAAGATAATCCCCAGGGTCAAGGCGGCTAAGGTGGCGTCTACGGGATTAGTATTGGCTAATAATTGGGGGATGTTTTGAATTGTTCCTAATACTCCCCCTTTGGGTGTGGCTTGTCCTAAAAACGGCGGGATTTGTAAGATAATTAGGATAACCCCAATTCCTGACATAAAGCCTGAAATCACGCTATAGGGCATCAGGGTAATATATTTACCCAGTTTGAATACCCCAAACACAATTTGAAATAACCCGGCAATCATTACCACGGTAAAGGCCATTGCTAAACCGTTATCGGGGTCTTTTGCCATGAAAGCTGCAACAATGGTGGTCATCACCACCGTCATCGGGCCAGTGGGTTCAGAAATTAGGGTGGGTGTGCCACCAAACAATGCCGCAAATAAGCCGATACAAACTGCACCATAAAGACCCGCAACCGGGCCGACTCCAGAGGCGACCCCGAAGGCGAGGGCTAAGGGCAAGGAAACAATCGCGGCGGTCAGTCCTCCAAATAAATCACCCCGTAGGTTGTTAAAGTTGATCTGATTAAAGACTTGCATAGAGAGAGTTATAGGACAGTTATTATTTTTTAGCTATTATTTTAAAACTAGCTATTGATTTTTCTTAATGAATAACATTAACACTACCCCCTAGTGATCGCAAGACCTGACAGAAAAATTTTTATCCCTGAACTGCAACGCCGTCGAAACTCTCACTGCTATTCTAAATGATTCTGCTAACCTAGGGTTGTCGTTACCCCTTTTGATTTCCCGATTTTAGTGTTCAAAGGTTCGAGGATTGATTAATCCAATCATGACTATCATTCAATCTAATACAAGCTAAACCTCTTGACTGGCAAGGGTTCTACAGAATTGTTGGATCTGAGTTAATTACATTGGTAAAATTATATGTAATACTATCAAAATATAGACTTATATCTATAACAAAAAATCGCGAAAACCATCAAATATTGGGTAAAAGGGGGATATAGAATTTTGATGCAGGCCACATTACACCAACTAAAGGTATTTGAAGCGGTAGCCCGTCATAGTAGTTTCACTAAAGCCGCCGAAGAAATGATGATTACCCAACCAACGGTTTCTACCCAAGTGAAACAACTGACTCAGACCGTGGGTTTACCGTTATTTGAACAAATTGGCAAACAACTCTATCTGACCGAAGCCGGGGAGTCTTTATTATCTACCTGTCAGAATATTTTTGAACAGTTAGACAATTTAGAAATGCAGGTGGCGGCTTTAAAAGGGACAAAACAAGGACGGTTACGGTTAGGGGTGGTTTCAACCGCTAAATATTTTGTCCCCCGATTATTAGGTTATTTTTGTCAACAATATCCGGGGATTGATATTGCCTTACAAGTTACTAATCATGCCACATTAATTCAACGGATGCAAGATAATGAGGATGATTTATATATTCTCAGTCAACCCCCGGAGGATATTGCCTTATCTAGTCAACCTTTTTTAGATAATCCTTTAGTGGTGGTGGCCAGACAGGATCACCCTTTAGTGGGAGAAAAAAATATTCCGATTAAATCTTTAATGGGAGAACCTTTTATTATGCGAGAACAAGGTTCAGGAACCCGACAGGCGATTCAAAAACTCTTTGATCGTTATAAAGTTGATGTGAAAGTTCGGTTAGAATTGGGGAGTAACGAAGCGATTAAACAAGGAATTGCCGGGGGTTTGGGAATATCTGTCCTGTCTAAACATACTTTAATTGCTGAACAATTAACTGGGGAACTCACAATTTTAGATGTGCAGCATTTCCCGATTCATCTGCGTTGGTATGTCACCCATTTAGAAGGCAAGCAAATCTCTATTATTGCAGAAACGTTCTTAAAGTTTTTATTAGAAAATAGTAACCATGTTCCCACGATAGAAACAATCACCTTACACAATGGAAGTTTGCTCAAAAGCGCGAATTCAGTCATTAATCATCCGTTAACAGTTAACGGTTAACAGTTCAGTTATCAGTTATCAGTTATCAGTTATCAGTTATCAGTTATCAGTTATCAGTTATCAGTTAACTGTTTTTAGTCTGCAACTATTAACAATAAACTCTTTGCTGATAACTATAGCAAGCGACGCTGAGGTTGTAATATTTTATGCTGATATGAAAAAACCAGAAGTATTACCCAGTGTTCCCTTTTGGTCAGGAATTTTGAATACAACTCAAATAAGATTTTTATAATAAATAATCACTAATGACAGTTAACAGTTAACTGTCAACTATCAACTGTTAACTATCAACTGTTAACTATCAACTGATAACTGATAACTGTTAACTGTTAACTGTTAACTGATTATTCGTCGTCATGGGCAAAACGACGATAGAGGAAATCAAGGGCATAATTTCTCAGGTTATAATATTCGGGATCTTCCATAATTTGAGTGCGATCGCGGGGACGTTCAAAAGGAATTTCTAGGATTTCTCCAATGGTTGCCGAGGGGCCATTAGTCATCATTACTAAGCGATCAGCCAGAAATAATGCTTCATCAATATCATGGGTAATCATTAACACCGTACAGCGATGATCATTCCAAATTTTCAACAATTCTTCCTGCAATTCTTCCTTGGTAATAGCATCTAAAGCCCCAAAAGGTTCATCTAAAATTAATACTTCTGGACGAATAGCTAAAGCCCGGGCGATCGCAGCCCGTTGTTTCATTCCTCCCGAAATTTGAGGAGGTTTTTTCTCGGCTGCTTCTGATAATCCCACCATGGCTAAATGATCTCTAACAATGGCATTTTTCTCTAATTTTGACTTATTGGGATTAACGGCATTAACAGCCAAATAGACATTTTCAAACACCGTACGCCAAGGAAGTAAAGCATAGTTTTGAAATACCACCATCCGATCTGGCCCGGGTTTTAAAATCGGTTTTGAACGCAATGTTACTTTTCCC
>DATNRE010000251.1:0-11345 GCA_036703685.1 Candidatus Obscuribacterales bacterium | reverse complement strand
AACGGTTAATTCAAGAAGCAAAGGATCACCGAATTAGGTTAGCGATCGCTACAACTAGCGCCTTACCGAATGTTTTAGCCCTATTAGAAAATACAGCCATTGATCCTAATTGGTTTGAAATTATCGCCGCTGGGGATATTGTTCCCGCCAAAAAACCCGCCCCGGATATTTATTTTTATGTCTTAGAAAAGTTAGGATTAAATCCAGCAGATTGTCTAGTATTTGAAGACTCCTATCATGGATTTTCAGCCTCTAAACAAGCGGGATTAAAAACAATTATTACCGTAAATGATTATACAAAAAATCAAGATTTTACCGATGCTTTATTAGTCATAAATCATTTAGGTGAACCCGATCAACCGTTTACGGTCTTAGCGGGGAAGATTCCCGAAAAACCATATTTAGATTTAGGCTTAATATCCTCTTACTTCTCTTAAAAAACTGAACTAACAGGACTGATAACTGTTAACTCTTAAACTGTTAACTCTTAAAGTGTTAACTCTTAAACTGTTAACTGATAACTGATGACTGATAACTGATTACAATGGTAAAGCTAAGGGTTTAAACCCATGTTTTACCGAAACCCTACCAATTAGTTCCATTTTTTCAACAGTAATTTGGTTTCTACCCCAGGAAAAATTAGTATAAATTTTCTCAAATTCCAGTAACATTGATTCCGCAAAACAGGCAAAAAGTTGACGTCCGGGTAACTTCATATTGACAATTTTCATAATTTTCCAGTCAATATCCAGGGCGTGTTCCACAATTCCGCCGTCTAAGACATAAATGTCAGGATGTTGAATTTTCGTGGCTAAATTCTTAGGATAACCGCCATCAATGAGCAGACAGGGTTTTTTCAAGGTATCGGGATTAATTTCGACTCCCCGGGGCATACTCGCCACCCAAACAATAATATCCGCTTGGGGTAAGGCTTCTTCTAATCCCATAATTTTTCCCCGTCCCAACTCCTCCTGTAGGGCATTAAGACGTTCCTTATCCCGGGCAATTAATAACAATTCTCCGGCCTCTGTGTGGCTGTTGAGCCAACGACAAACCGCACTGCCAATATCCCCAGTAGCCCCACAAACAGCCACGGTAGCCCGAGTTAAATCAATGCCTAACCGAGCCGCCGCGTTTTCTACCTGACGACAGATAATATAGGCGGTGTGAGTATTTCCGGTGGTAAACCGTTCAAACTCTAACTTAATATTCCGAACCTGTTGAATTTGTTCTAAGTTAAAATTTTCAAAAATAATTGAGGAAAATCCCCCCAAAGCTGTGATATTAATTCCATTTTTTTGAGCATGAGCCATCGCATTAATAATTTTGCGAGTAGCGGCTTTAATGCGACGACTGGCTAACATTTCCGGCAAAAAACAAGACTCTACATATTTGCCTTCAATAATTTGACCTGTAATACTCGTAACTTTGATATCATCAACGATTTGAGGCGGGGCGCTGCACCAAAAATCTAACCCTTGGTCAGCATATTCAGGATATCCTAAATCTCTGGCAACGGCTTGGGCGTGTTCTAGGCTGGTAAGATGACCGATTAAACCAAACATGATTCAACTATAGATTTTAAGATGGATTTTAGAGTTTAACTCCAAGGCCGCAGTCTGGGTACAGACGTTGCCGTGCAACGTCTCTACTGGTAATCTAAAATCCCAAGGGTATTTTAGGCGGCGGTGAGACCGTAGGCGGACATTCGCATAATATCGCGGGTCGAAAACCCGATATTGCTTAGAGCTTCCCCATAAGCAATCATAAAATCCTCGACTAATGCTTCCTTTTCCATTCCTAGAACACGGGCATCATCGGTAACTTGGTTGAGCATTCTCCAAACAATTGGCAGGTTTTGGCGGTTAGCGTCTTCAAGTTCTGCTTTGGAGGTTTCAAAGTTCGCTTTGAGCCATTCTTCCCCAAAATTCAGGTGTAGATACTCGTCTTTAACCACCCCTTCGGTAATTTTGCGGGCAAAATCATCGGCTACGGGGATGTAAATGTTGTAAGCGGCGATCGCAAAACATTCAATAATTAAAGATTGAATCAACAAGCAGGTGACCACTTTACCTTCGGTGGCCGCATCCTGAAAATTTTGGTGTAGGGAACCAAAGAACTCCCGGCCAAATTCCATATCCGGTGTGACGGTTAAATTCCGTCCACAGGACTGAAAGCCTTTTTTATGGCGCATTTCCATTTTAGCTAAACCCGCTAAATTCTCCTTGTGCTCCGGTAACATTTCACCCAGCTTGATGTAATTGTCGTAGGCTTCCTGCTCTCCTTCAATCACAATGGCGTTAATTCGGCTATAGGCATCTTTATAGGTTTCAGATTGGAAGTCAATCGCAATGGCTTCAAGCTGTGGCATAGATTTACAATCTCCTGATCACAAATGAGTTATTATTGCTAGTTTACACCCCCCTCCCCCTCCCTTTAGGATCACCTTAAGATAGGGTCGGAGAGTTGATGTTTTTACGAAACAACTTAATTAATTAAGCTTATAGCGATTCTCGCACAAAACCCACGTCTTTTCAGCGTGGGATGTACTTGGACATCCGATTAAATCCACCTTCAGGGAAGACCGGAGAGGGTATCATAACTTTTCCTTAACCAAAATAGGATAGCAACCCGTTACTTACTTATGAGAAAAGCCATTCCCAGGGAAAAAATATTAGTCGGATGCAGTTGGGGTCTATTGTTGCTCGGGGCGGGAATTGTCCTATTGCCCTTATTCGTGGTCTTGGTAACGTCCTTTTCCACCCCCAACGGCGTTGGCGAGACTCAGTTTACCCTGGCCAACTATCAAGAAGCTTGGCGTCGAGGTCGGTTTCTTCTCGCGTTTGCCAACTCTACCTTAGTAGCTTTGGGAGTAACCGCATTTCAGGTAATTACCTCGGCTTTAGCTGGATATGCCTTAGCCCGGTTAAAGTTTCGGGGACGACAAACCCTATTATTAATTGTTTTAGCGACTCTGGTAATTCCGTTTCAGTTATTAGTAATTCCGATATTTTTAGTTTTGAAATGGGGACACTTACTGAATACCTATTGGGCTTTAATTTTACCCACGGCGGTTAATGGTTTTGGAATCTTTCTCCTGCGTCAATATTTCCTAACCATTCCGGTAGAATTGGAAGAATCCGCCGCCTTGGATGGGGCTAACCGATGGCAGATTTTATGGCAAATAATGTTACCCCTGGCTCAACCTGCTTTAGTGACTCTATTTTTATTTACCTTTATTGGGGAATGGAATGATTTATTTAAACCCCTGATTTTTACCACTAAACCCCAATTAAAAACCGTGCAGTTAGTCCTGGCAGAATTTCAAGAACAATATACCAATAGTTGGCAATTATTAATGGCGGCGGTGGTCATTTCTTCGATTCCGGTGATTGTGTTATTTTTGATTGGACAAAAACAATTTATTCGCGGAATTGCCACCACCGGAATTAAGAATTAAAAGAATAGAATTTTATTAACGCGCCATGAGCACATCAGACACGATGTTATTAACAAAAATCACATTAATGGCTCCATTGGGGTTATTGCGATTCCAACGTTCAACGGTGCGCCGATTAGTTTGTTCTAAGGTTTGATTAAAGAAAAAATTGTTGCGTTTGAGCCAACGTCTGGCTTGATTTGCATTAAAACCGACTAGATTTTTCTGTGCAGTGGTAAACCAGTCAGAGGAGTTTCCCATGGAGTTATCCGACGAGAGACCACAATTTCCGGTGCTGGTGCCCCATTCTTCCGCCGTAACCGATATTTGTGAACCGGGTCGCACATTACCCCGAGAAAGATCAACTAAAGTGACCATCGTAGCTGCCATGATTGACCCCGTATAAACCGGTTGTCTGGCCTCATTGGTGGATTGAAAAGTCAAGTTGGAGACGATGGGCGGCTGTCCTGGGCGCTCCCATCGAATTTCTGTGAAACGACCATTGAGAAACTGGGCCGAATAAGTCCAACCATTATTCATTCGTCCATTACAAAATAACTGTTGAGCAGCACTAGCTGAGGAAAATACCGCTTCTCCTAAAATTAAACCGACCGTTGCTAATCCCGTTAAGAAAAGCGTTGCACCGTTCTTAATATTTTTGTTGGTGTCCATTTTAACTGTTGTTTTTATTGAGTAAATTAACCATACCTGTTATTGACAGGATTTATCCCGACGGTATTATAACCCGATTTTGGGTTCCGATCTTCCATGGAACAGCAGGGATAGCAGATGAGCAAATTAACTTAACCCGGGAATAAATTCCCGTAACTCTTGACACAATACTACAAGTGTAGTACAATTAATATAAATTGAAATTTCAGATACCCCATAAAATTTCTATGCCTTACGAAACGTTAAATCTTTCTAGCCCTAAACCCGTCCTATCTTGGGCAAATCATGATTTAGGTTCAGCAGAAACCCAAATGGCAAAAAACGTTGCTTCTTTGCCGTTTGTGTTTAAGCACGTTGCTTTAATGCCCGATGTTCATTTAGGAAAAGGGGCATTAGTTGGTTCTGTAATTGCGACAAAAGAAGCCATTATTCCGGCGGCGGTTGGGGTTGATATTGGTTGCGGAATGTGTGCGATCAAATTACCGTTTACTGCCGAACAAGTGGAGGGGAAACTTAAAAAAATTCGCCAGGAAATTGAAGCTGCAATTCCAGTGGGATTTGATCAAAATAAACATATTGAAAAAGCTGTAACTAACTGGCAAGGATGGCAAGAGTTTAAAGACCTGCATTCTAAGGTTCAAAACCTAGAATCAAAAGCGATTAAACAAATGGGATCTTTAGGCGGAGGGAATCATTTTATTGAACTTTGTTTAGATGAACAAAACAACGTTTGGTTAATGTTGCATTCCGGTTCTCGACATATTGGTAATATGTTAGCCCAGAATCATATTGACACCGCAAAAAACCTAGCAAAATTAGCAGAACTTAAACTTCCCGATCCTGATTTAGCCTATTTTGTATCAGGAACTCCTGAATTTGCCGCCTATTGGAATGATTTACAATGGGCGCAACATTACGCTCGATTTAATCGAGATATTATGATGGCACGGTTTAAACGAATTGTAGAAACAGCCGTGGCGGGAGGGAAACAAACTAAAGCCTTATTAGAGGTTAATTGTCATCATAATTATTCTGAAAAAGAGCTACATTTTGGCGAAGAAGTTTATGTCACTCGTAAAGGTGCTGTGCGCGCAGCAGAACAAGATTATGGGATTATTCCGGGTTCCATGGGGGCAAAATCTTTTATTGTTAAAGGCAAGGGAAATCACGAAAGTTACTGTAGCTGTGCACATGGGGCGGGGCGCTTAATGTCTCGAACTAAAGCCAAAAAAACCTTTACTTTAGATGATTTAGTTCAACAAACCCAAGGGGTTGAATGTCGCAAAGATACAGGAATTATTGATGAAATTCCGGGTGCTTATAAATCTATTGATGAAGTCATGAAACAACAATCAGATTTAGTTGAAGTTGTGGCAACTTTGAAACAAATTCTATGTGTCAAAGGGTGAAAATTCCCTAGGGGCGAGAAGACCTCGCCCCCTACTTTTATATCCCCCCTAACTTTAGTATTACCTCTGTTCCCTGTTCCCTTTTGATCAGGAATTTTGAACAAAACTCAAATAGGATTGCTATAGGATTGTTTATGTTCAGTAACTAAGGTTAAACTTGCCCATTCTCCCTGTTGATTATATTGACGAATTAAACGCTGTCTGAGATTAGGTTTAATTAACCAACCCGCTTCAAAAAATAGGGGTTTTCTTAATTCTACTTTTTCGGGAATTGTTACCGATGCCCCGCCGGGTAATAATATTACTTTAACCGGTTGTTTGCCCTGATCAAAGTGAAGAATTGATCCGGCAATTCTGGCTTTTGAAGATAGTTTGATTTGAGGAGATCCAAAAGATAAATTTTGTACCAGGTGGTCATTTTCTAAATATAAACGCATTTTAGTCGAGTAAAGATCGGGAGAACGTAAATCAGGATAAAGGGTAATTGCTTCTCCTTGCCATTCTCCTAATAACGCTTCTAAAGTTAGGGGCGGAGATTCAACAGCGTCAGTATTTTGACGTTTTTCTCGAATTAATGTTAGACTTTCTAAATCCCCATCAGTGTTAAAAAGTTCGACTAAACGTAACCGTCGGTCTTGATCAATAAATCCGAATTCTGCACCGAATTTTGAAACGGGGGAGAGTTGAATTGTGCCTTGGGAAAATGCCCCATTCTCAAAAAATAAAATATCTCGTCCTAAAGTTTGATATTCTCGGACTAATTCTTGAACTGCGGGGTCGGAATTGGGATAAAATGTTTTTAGGGTCAGTTGTACTTTTTGATTTTCATTCAAACTTTCTAGGGTAAGATGACTAGAAATATCGTTGATTATTTCTCCTTGGGGTGATATTTTGGTAAAAGATCCTTGCCATTCTCCCAAATTTTTGAGAAAGTTTTGCCATTGACTGTTCATTTTAATTTCAATTAATTAATACGATTGATCATGACACAAAATGATAAAATCATAACACTTTTAACGGATTTTGGATTAAAGGATAGTTATGTTGGGATAATGAAAGGGGTAATTCATCAAATCAATCCCCGAATTAATATTATTGACTTAACCCACGAAATCCCACACCAAAATATTGCGGCGGGGCGATTTAATTTACTAAATGCCTATCCCTATTTTCCCGAAAAAACCGTTCATATTGCGGTGGTTGATCCGGCAGTGGGAACTCAACGACGGGCGATCGCTATTCAATTCAATAATAGTTATTTAGTCGGGCCGGATAATGGATTGTTAACAGGAATATTAGAGCCGATTTTAAATAATCAAATGGAGGCGATCAATCGCAATAATGTTATTGCAGTTGAATTAAATCATCCTGAATATTGGCGCACCGCCAAACCTAGTACAACCTTTCAGGGTCGAGATATTTTTGCCTCAGTTGGTGCCCATTTAGCCTCGGGTGTTCCCCTAGAAAAAGTGGGAACTATAATTGATCCCAAAACTTTAGTTAGGTTATCTTTACCGCCCTATCAAGTTAATGGTTCAAAAATCCAAGGATGTATTCAATATATTGATCATTTTGGCAATTTAGTCACCAATATTCCCGGGGAAGCGGTAGGGGATAAACATTGGTATGTGGAAATTCGTCAAGAAAAAAACAAAAAAAACCAAAAGCAGAAAAGCAAAAAATTGAGTAAAAAGCAGAAAAAGAAATTCAAACAAATCTTTAATTCTCCATTACAAATGGTTTCCGGTTCATCCTATCTAATTGGTGCGGGTCAAACCTATGGCGATGTCCCCTCGGGTCATTTTGTCGCCTTGGTGGGCTCCCATGGGTGGGTGGAAATCGCATTGAATGGGGGAAATGCTCAACAAAAATTAAAAGTAGACTGGGGAACAAAGGTACAAGCTATACTAGGGAACACCGGAGGATTACGGAACCAGCAGGGGTGAAACATCCCTACAACCCTACAGGGTTTTCTACACTTATCGATCGCGGTGGGATTTGGCATATTGGGTACAGGTAGACAATATTGGAACTGTGAAATGAAAAACCTAATTCAATCTTTTTATAATTGGTATCGTGTGACGCTGCGGAATACAAAATATCGTTGGGTTGTAATTTTAGGAAGTTTAATTTACTTGGTGAGTCCCCTGGATATTTCCCCGGACTTTTTGCCGATTGTCGGATGGTTGGATGATGGGATTATTGCTACGATTTTAGTAACCGAGGTATCTCAATTACTGATTGAAGGGTTAAACCGTCGCAAACAAACCCAGAAGGCGACAGAAGTTAATCCAGTTGATTCTATGGGTACTGATCCAACCGTTGTGGATGTTTCCGTAAGCTAGATAGAGTTACAACCGTTTCTGAGACTATTTCCTAATTCTAATATGAATCTAAAATGCAGTAGAGACAGATAATCGATTATCTCTACTGCATTTTTTATGAGTTTTTTATCTTTCTAAATTTGAGATTTCAAAAATAAGTCTATCTTCAGGTAGATGCTAAAGCTAACATAATATCTGATAAATTACATCTAATAACTGGTAATTTTTACATAGCTTTATCAATGTTAAAGATCAACAAACTGTAGCACAATTAACTGATTAAACTGCCCATTGCTTGAATTGATTCCTAGTCCCACTGGCTTTAAAATTGGGTGTGTCTTTCCAGAGTCTTAATCGAGGGGTCAAATAGCCAAGCTGAACCTTTTAGATTAGGATAAAATGAGATTAGGCAATGATGACATCAAATCAGTCAAGATTTTTTTAGCCAATATTTTTCTGAATCACCGAGCAAAATGGGGCCGAACCTGTGAACACTAACCTCTCGAATGCTCAAACCTACGAAGCCGAAAAGCAAAGGTCAGCAGTCCTAGCGGAACTCAACCAAGCAAAAACGGCGTTTTTAAGTAATATTAGTCAGGAATTTCGTACCCCATTGACCTTAATTCTGGGTTCAGTTGAAGAAATTCTTCTGAGTGGGGGCGGTCTGAACCTCTCTGAACGAGAACAGTTAAAAGTCGCCAAACGTAATAGTTTACGATTACTCAAATTAGTTAATACTCTCCTAGATTTTTCTAGTATTGAAGCCGAACGGATTCAAGCGGTTTATGAACGGACGGATTTAGCTACCTTGACCTTAGAATTGGCGAGTATGTTTCGTTCCACCATCGAACGGGCGGGAATACAGTTGATTATAGACTGTCCGTCCCTACCCGAACCAATTTATGTTGTCAGGGAAATGTGGGAAAAAATAGTTATGAATCTTTTATCTAATGCCTTTAAATTTACCTTTAAAGGTCAAATTATCCTCTCCCTGCGCTCGGTTAGCCAGGGTGTGGAATTGCAAGTACAGGATACCGGAATTGGGATTCGAGCCAAAGAAATCCCCCGTCTATTTGAACGGTTTTATCGTACTCGGGAAGTGCGGGGGAGAAACTACGAAGGATCATCGGGAATGGGTTTATCCTTGGTTAAGGAATTAATCCAGTTACACGGGGGCAGTATTGATGTCACCAGTATGCCGGGAGAGGGCAGTTGTTTCAAAGTTTTTATTCCCTCTGGCTATAGTCATCTCCCGGCGGAACAAGTCGATCTACAGCCACCAAATCCCCTGGTGATTACTCCTGTGACCCCCTCCAAGATGACGGCGACCTATTTAGAGGAAGTCAAAAGTTGGTCTGCGGAAACCAATGGTGGGGTTGAAGTGCAACAGATGCCCCCGCCCCCATCCCCCCTTCCCCAGATCTTGGTGGTGGATGATAATGCCGATCTGTGCAATTATGTTCAGCGTTTACTGAGTCAAAAATATCAGGTAAAAGCCTTAAATACCGGATTAGCTGCCTTAGATTGGATTCGGGAACACAAACCGGATTTAGTGATTAGCGATGTGATCATGCCGGAATTGAATGGCTTGGAACTCCTACAAATTCTGCGCCATGATCCGAGCACGGAACAGATTCCGATTATTTTGCTTTCGGCCCGGGCGGGAGAAAATGCCCTGATTGAAGGCCTAGAAGCTAAGGCCGACGACTATCTGATTAAACCCTTTTCGACTCGGGAACTCCTGGCCCGCGTCCGGTCGATTTTGGAAATGACCCGACTCCGCCAAGAAGCCACAATTCGAGAACAAGAATTAATGAATACCAAAGCCCGGGTAATTGATATTCTCGAAAGCATTACCGATGGCTTTTTGTCCTTAGATCATCAGTGGCAATTAACCTATGTGAATAGAGCCTCAGAACGGCTCTCTGGTAAAACCCGAGAGGAATTATTAGGGCGTAATTTTTGGCAGACTTATGCTAACTTATTAGGTTTAAATTGTGAGAAAAAATTGCGCCAGGTAATCCAAACTCAGGTTGCGGATCATTTTGAAACCTATTTGGTTGAAGACAACCTCTGGTATGAAGTTCATGTCTACCCCTGCGAAAAGGGTTTAGCCATTTATTGGCGAGATATTACTACACGCAAACAGGCAGAAGTGACTTTGCTCAAAAGCGAAGAACGATTACGGGTCGCCCTGAAAAGTACGCCAATTACCTTATTTAATCAGGATCAAACCCTCCGCTACACCTGGGTTCACAATCCCACCCTCAAACGTTGCGATCAGGAGATTATCGGTCACACAGATTTTGAGTTGTTCCCTGATGAGGAAGGGACTCGACTCACTCAACTCAAACGGCGGGTTTTGGAAACCGGGATCGGAACACGGGAGGAAGTTCCGATTTTCACCGACGGACAGCAATACTATTTTGATTTGACCATTGAGCCCCTACACAATTCTCACCATGAGATTATCGGGATTACTTGTGCGGCCGTTGATATTTCTGACTACAAACGGATTGAATTAGCCCTGCGTCAAAGTGAAACCCAGGCCAGGGCTAGGGCTGAGGAGTTGAAAACCTTTATGGAAACCGTTCCAGCCGCGGTCTGGATTGCCCATGACCCCCAATGCCACCAGATGACGGCGAACCGGGCTGCCCATGAATTGGTGCAGTTGACCCCGGGAGCGGTGGTGACGGCCACCCCCGAGGATGGCTCCTATCCCTTTGATTTCAAAATTCAACGCCAGGGCCAAGATATTCTCCCAGAAGATTTGCCCATGCAGCAGGCGGGACGGACGGGAGAAAATATTGAGTCGGAATTGGAGTTTGTCTTGGAAAATGGGGAAGTTCGTTTTATGTATGGTCGGGCGGTTCCTTTACGAGATGAAGCGGGGGAGGTTCGGGGAGTGATTGGGGCGTTTTTGGATGTGAGCGATCGCAAACGAGTCGAACAGGAACGGGAACAACTGTTAATCCGAGAACAGGCCGCCCGGGAGCAAGCCGAAATGACTAACCGGATTAAGGATGAGTTTCTCACGGTGTTATCCCATGAATTGCGATCGCCCTTAAATCCAATTTTGGGTTGGACAAAACTCCTACAAACTCGCAAATTCGATTCCCAAGGCACAGCCCGAGCCTTAGAAACGATTGAACGGAATGCTAAACTCCAAACCCAACTAATTGAGGACTTATTAGATATTTCTCGAATTTTGCGGGGAAAAATGGTCTTACACAACCAACCCGTGGATTTAATCACCACTATCCGATCAGCCCTAGAAACCTTTAAGTTAGCTGCCGAAGCTAAAGGGATTCAAGTTAGGTTTGAAATCGCTCAAAATTCTGGTTTTTCTCCTTTGCCAATTTATGTTTTAGGAGATGCCGCCCGGCTGCAACAGATTATCTGGAATCTATTGTCTAATGGGATTAAATTTACTCCCCCGGGGGGTTTGGTCGAGATTTACTTGGAGTCTGAAGCCGATTATGCTCGAATTCAAATCAAAGA
>DATNRE010000250.1:0-1812 GCA_036703685.1 Candidatus Obscuribacterales bacterium | reverse complement strand
ATTTACCCGTCTTAAAAAATGTTTGACGGGCAAAATAAATTCCTGTGTTGTACAACTTGCCTGATTGTTGACAGAGATACTCTATCAACCCATGGGTTTCAGCGTTGGTACAGAGTAAAACCTGTTGTACTCCTATTGCTTTATTAAGTTTAGCCATTGACTCGACTATCACGACTTTGTTGACCTCTTTATGCTAATCAAGCTGGTAATATTAGTAGCGAAACTGTTAAAAAATATATTGAAGATCCACATCATTTGGCGAACTAATATTTTAAGGGGAATAAATTCCCCTGAGTCGCGTTTCCTCTGGTGGTCTGAAGACACTGAGTTTCCACGCTCCCAGATTTGTCTTATGAAACCATCTGGGCTTTATTCTAATCTTTAGTTACACCTCCCGGGTTAGGGATTCGGTCGGAAAACCGGAAAAATTTAACTGTTTGTGGGGGTTTGGGGGAGCGATAAGTCCCACGCTGAATTTCACGACTACAGAAAACAACCACCAAATCAGCGTGGGATACATGGACTCCCCCAAGTTAATTTTGGTCGGTCAATCCTGACAAAATTAACAATGATATGTTAGATTATATCAAAGAGTTGAAAGCGACAATGTTTCAAGCATACAAGTATCGCATATATCCAACAACGGAACAGCAAATAGCCTTAGCAAAAAGCTTTGGTTGTTGCCGTTGGTACTGGAATTATGCCTTGAACTTGTGTCAAGAAACCTATAAAACGACAGGAAAAGGATTATCAAGAACAGCTATTCAAGGATTGTTACCTCAATTAAAAAAAGAATATCCTTGGTTAACAGATGCCTATTCCCAATGTTTACAAGTCGTCGCTCTCAATTTATCTACAGCTTACAAAAATTTCTTTGAGAAACGGGCTAGATTACCTAAATTCAAATTCAAACACGGTAGGCAATCAATCAGTTATCCCCAAAGCGTTAAATTTGAAGGGGATTATCTGAAATTACCAGGTAAATTTGGGTTAATTTATTGTCGCCGTCACCGAGAATTTGAAGGAATAATTAAAACCGTTACTATCTCAAAGAATCCCGATGGAAAATATTACGCATCTGTGTTAGTTGATGAGGGTAAACAACTACTTAACCCATCAACTAATGGAAAAGCAATTGGAATTGATTTAGGATTAACTCATTTTGCAATCACCAGTGATGGAGAAAAATATAGTAATCCTAAACACTTTGTTAAACATGAACACAACTTAAAACGGAAACAACAAAAACTGTCTCGAAAGCAGAAGGGGAGTAACAGTAGGCAAAAGGCAAGATTAAAAGCAGCTAAAGTCCACTCTAAAATCTCTCGTTGTCGAGAAGATTTTCTACACAAGCTATCCCGCAAGATAGTCAACGAAAACCAAGTGATTGCTGTAGAAAATCTAGGGGTTAAGAATATGGTTAGAAACCACAAATTAGCCAAAGCAATCAGTGATTGTGGCTGGGGAATGTTCTGCACAATGCTCAAATATAAAGCCGAAAAAGAAGGGAAAACCTACCAAGAAGTTGATAGATTTTTCCCTTCTTCTAAAACTTGTAATGTATGCTTGAATCAAGTCGCTAGTCTACCGCTTGATGTTAGAAGCTGGACTTGTGAACATTGTCAAACAACCCATGACCGCGATATCAACGCTGCGGTAAATATCAAAAATGAAGCCTTGCGGATTTTGGAGTTAGGAACTAGCTCTACTGCCACACTGAGGGGATGTAAGTCGTCTGCTCAAACTTCTGTTTCTTCAGACGCTATCCCCGTTGAAGTTGGAAGCCCACACTTACTCATAGAGAAGTGTGGG
>DATNRE010000249.1:0-12105 GCA_036703685.1 Candidatus Obscuribacterales bacterium | reverse complement strand
TTGATAAAATCTCAATTTTCCCCAAAGGATTTAAACGACGGATGAATTCAAAATCCTCCATACTCGGTTGTTCAGGAAATCCACCTATCTCCCAAAAAGTCGGAGTTTTGATAAAAATAGCTTGATCTCCATAGGGCATTTGTAAATATTTTGAACGCCAGAATACCGTTTTTTCAATTAACCTTAAACGCCATTGATCACCCTTAATTTTTAATTGAAAAGCTCCAGCAATTATGTTAGAATTGAGAAAAGTTTCTCGGACTTCTGTTTCAAATCCTAGGGGTAATTCAGTATCTCCATGCAAAAATAATAAAATCTCCCCCGTCGCTATTTTTGCCCCCTGATTCATTTGTATTGCCCGTCCTCGATTTGTCAATATCACTTTCACACCCAAATTTTCAGCTATTTTAACCGTATTATCCTGACTTCCCCCATCAATAATAATAACTTCTATATTTTCCGCCCGTTGAATCGATGAAATGACCAAACCAATATTTTCCGCTTCATTTAAAACCGGAATAATAATTGAAATTTTTGCAGATTTAGAATTAAAATTAATCAAGGTTTTATTAAGCCAATCCCATCAATTTATAAAGCAATTAATAACTTATCACATTTTCTGAGATAATAATAACGATATCAAAAACGGGTCAGATCAGCGAGTAACAACACTACAAAAAACGTCGTTGAACCGTTGGAACACAACCCGCACACAAGAGGAACAATCCATGTCCGATAACCTACGAAGTCAAGCCATTACCCAAGGAACCCAACGCACCCCAAACCGTGCCATGCTGCGGGCTGTGGGATTTGGGGATCAAGATTTTATCAAACCCATTGTCGGGATTGCCAACGGTTACAGTACCATCACCCCCTGCAATATGGGCATTAACATCCTAGCATTGCGGGCAGAAACCGCCCTGAAACAAGCGGGGGCGATGCCGCAAATGTTCTGGACAATTACGGTCAGCGATGGCATTTCCATGGGGACTGAAGGGATGAAATATTCCTTAGTTTCAAGAGAAGTAATTGCCGACTCCATTGAAACCGCTTGTAACGCCCAAAGTATGGACGCGGTTTTAGCCATTGGCGGCTGTGATAAAAATATGCCGGGGGCGATGATTGCGATTTCTCGGATGAATATTCCGGCGATTTTTGTGTATGGTGGAACGATTAAACCCGGACATTATAATGGTAAAGATTTAACCGTTGTTAGCGCTTTTGAAGCCGTCGGACAATATAGCGCCGGAAAAATTGACGAAACAGAATTAATTGAAGTCGAACGTCGGTCATGTCCGGGGGCGGGTTCCTGTGGGGGAATGTACACCGCAAATACTATGTCTTCGGCGATTGAAGCGATGGGAATGAGTTTAATGTATTCCTCAACCATGGCGGCAGAAGATGAGGAAAAAGCCGACAGTACAGAAAAGTCGGCCTATGTGTTACGAGAAGCGATTAAAAATCAGATTCTTCCCCGTCAAATTATAACCCGAAAAGCCTTTGAAAATGCGATCGCTGTGATTATGGCCGTGGGCGGTTCAACTAATTCGGTTTTACACCTATTAGCGATTGCCAATGCCATCGGAGTTGAACTTAACATTGATGATTTTGAAGCCATTCGGGCTAAGGTTCCTGTGTTATGTGATTTAAAACCCAGTGGCCGTTATGTTGCCACGGATTTACACAAAGCCGGGGGTATTCCTTTAGTGATGAAAATGTTATTAGAAAAAGGCTTAATTCACGGGGATGCCTTAACAATAACTGGGAAAACCGTAGCCGAACAATTAGCCGATGTTCCCTCCGAACCCAGTGCCGACCAAGATGTCATTCGTCCTTGGAATAATCCCATGTATGCTCAAGGACATTTAGCCATTTTAAAAGGTAATTTAGCCACGGAAGGTGCGGTTGCCAAAATTACGGGCGTTAAAAATCCAGTTATTACTGGCCCAGCCCGAGTTTTTGAATCGGAAGAAGAATGTTTAGATGCAATTTTAGCCGGAAAAATTAGCGCCGGAGATGTGATTGTAATTCGGTATGAAGGGCCCAAAGGTGGCCCAGGAATGCGAGAAATGTTAGCGCCAACTTCGGCAATTATTGGGGCAGGTTTAGGGGATAAAGTCGGATTAATTACCGATGGTCGTTTCTCTGGAGGTACCTATGGAATGGTGGTCGGTCACGTCGCCCCAGAAGCGGCAGTTGGTGGGAATATTGGTTTAGTTAAAGAGGGAGATAGTATTACCATTGACGCCCATCAACGGTTACTTCAAGTGAATATTTCTGAGGAAGAATTAGCCCAACGTCGTCAAACTTGGCAAGCTCCAAAACCCCGTTATACTAAAGGAGTTTTAGCTAAATATGCGAAGTTAGTTTCATCGAGCAGTATTGGTGCGGTCACGGATTTAAACCTAGGTTAATTCTCCCATACCCACGCCTAAAACCTCGTAGTGAGCCCTTCAGGGCTCATTTAATTATTTACAAATGGATTGATAATTATTGTTTTTTGTTCAATGAGTTGATTAGCTTGCATATCTTCTGAGTATAAAATATTACAATTTTGTTGTAAAGCCGTAGCCAGAACCAAACTATCCCAATAAGTATAACCGTATTTAGAATTAATGTCTAACGCTGTGATCACTTTTAAAACGTCTATTTCCACAATGGTAAAATTTGTCACCATCTCCAAAATAATTTGTTTAGCTTCATCTTTGGGTTTCAACTTCTTTTTAATCATAACATTATAGAATTCACCCAAAATCTGAGTGCTGATAATGATTGAGGTAAAGTTATTATTAACTAGCTCTCTCACCTTAACAGACTTATTCTGTGAATTTTGGGAGTAAAGATAAACCCAGAGGTTAGTATCTAATAAAACCTTATCTTTCATAAAGTTCATCTCTACTAAATTCGTAGTCATCAGGGAGAATCAAAGAATGTTGATCTACAAACTCAAAAAATCGTTGTTTTTTGACTTCAATTTCATCCGTTTCCATAAGAATAACTTTAAAACTTTTTCCTTCCCATTCATCACTCAACCTTTCAGAGAGAATCAAATTACCATTATTACAAGTTGCTTGGATAACTTTGTACATTGTAGTGATAATCTCCTTATATGTTAAATCTTTTTAGCAATTATAACCAATAGGAGCAATTTTTGCTAACTTTTTTAAGCAGTAAAAAGCCATACCTACGGTAAGCTGCGAAGATCGCAACGTAACACCCGTTGTTGGGCTTTAGCCCTATCTTCAAGCTAATATGGAAAGGTTTAGTTTAAATCAATTCCTGATAGGCTTGAATCATTTGGTGTGCGATCGCATCCCAACTATAATAATTTAAAGCATAATTTTGAGCATTTAATCCTCGCCGTTGACGTTCCTGGGGATTGTTTAAAGCGATTTCTATTAAACTTGAAATTTCATCAATATTGCCATTCCCGACCCAACCTCCTTGGGCTTTTTCCACATCTTCCCAAATATAAATTCCCTTGGAAATCACCACCGGAGTTCCCACCGCCATCGCCTCGGCGACGGCAATGCCGAAATTTTCATAATAGGAAGGTAAAACAAATAAATCCGCTATTGTTAATAAAGCGGTTTTGATTTCTCCGGTGACAAACCCAGGAATTATTGTTTTTTCCCCTAAAGGAGATTGTTGAATTTGTTGTTTTATTTTAGCCTCATATTCGGGATCTTGAGGATTAGAACCTGCTAAAATAAACTGAAACTCTAATCCGGTTTTTAAGACTTTTTCTAAAGCCGGAATTAAAATATCTAGTCCCTTTTTCGGTTCAATGCGAGATAAAAATAAAATAATCGGAATATTCGGCTTTATTTCTAAATGGGATAAAATTGCTTGAGGAGTTTGGGTTAATTCAGGTAAAGTTACGCCTAAAGGAATGACTAAATCATCGGTTTTAACTCCAAATCGTTCCGATATTCTGGCTTCTTCCTGACTGGTAAAATGTATCGCCGCCGCCCCGGCAATATTGGGACGTTCTAATAGGGCTGCATAGAGTTTTTTTAACTGTTTTTTCTTGTTTAAATCGGCGGGATCTAGGGTTCCTAACGGTCGTAAAATATAGGGTAATTTTTGATAACGGGCGACGGTTGCAGCCGCCGAAGTTACGGGAGAAAATAAGGCATGAATATGGGCTAAATCATATTCGGAGGCGTGGTTTTTTAGCCAGTTTAATAAATCTAAAGAAAATTTATAACGACGAAAGGGAGAACAGGGAAAATAACGCACCTGATAACCCTTTTCCTGTACAGGAATATCCAAAGGAACATCTAAGGGCGGTTGTCCCCGATCGCCATTAGAATTAGTGGTTAAAACTGTCACCTCAACCCCCAGTTTTCCTAACGCTGAAGATAGACCCCGGATCATTTGACTTGGGCCACCATATACTAAGGAAATTGAAGGAATAATTTGTAGAATTTTCATAATAAGTTAAGAGTTAATAGTATTTAGTAACCTGTTAAAAGATTTACAAGATTTGAAAGAGAGACGCGCCGTGGCACGTCTCTACATTGTTAACTGATGACGGGAATGGCATCGGGAATTTCTTTTTCAATTCGTCGTAAACGAGGCATTTGATAGGCAATTAAAGCGGCAACAATATTGAGGATACCAATTAACATAAATAATAACCCACTACCTCGTCCGGCGCCGACGCCAATAATTTGACCGATACTATCGGCTAAGAGTCCACCGGGTTTCATCATGGGCTCTAAGACCCGATCAGCTAAGGGCCCAACGGTTAAATGGGATAGAATTAAAAGCGATCGCTCGACCACACTTTGTAAAGAAAAGATGCGTCCTTGTAATTCAAAAGGGATTTTAGATTGCCAGATGGTATGGTTACTGCTAACAATAAAAGGCCGGGCAAATAAATAACCAAATCCCCCAATTACAGCTAGGAAAATCGAAGGTCTAAACCCGCTCAAACACAGACATAAACCCTGTAAACCCACTAACCATAAAATTGCTTTCATCCGGTTTTTAGGGCCTCCCGAAACACTGACCGCCACGCTTCCCAGGAGCATTCCACAACCGCTAATAGAAAGAATTAAGCCTAATTGTTGACTACTGGCAAAGGTTAAAACCACAGGCCAGAATAAAATAGCAAGCATTCCTTCGGTAAAGTAGGTGATAGCAAAAAAGCCTAATAATTTTTTTAAACCGGGACGCATGAGAATATAATCCCAAGCGGAACGAGTTTCTTTCCAAAGTCGTTTAAAACTTAAGGGTTTTTGTTGAGATTTTGAAGGTTCTACTTTAGGAAAACGCACAATTAATAAAGTAATTAACCCTAAAACAAAAGTTCCAGAATCTATAATTAAAATCGAACCAATGCCAATACTCCCAACTAAAATTCCCGCAACAGTTGGGCCAGAAATTTTAGCGATCGCCCGAGAAACTTGCACCATGCCATTAGCACGACTCAAATCATTGCGGGGAACCAGTTGGGGAATAGAAGCCATATAAGCGGGCCATTGGAAGGCATTGGAAATCGAACTCACGCACACCGCAACGTAAATATGCCAGACTTCTAAACGGTTGGAAAACACTAATACCATTAAAATTAAGGTTCCGACCGCCGCAATAATATCATTAATAATCATCGCCCCGCGACGACTCGAACGGTCTACCACCGCCCCTGCAAGCGGGGAAATCAACAGGTTAGGAAGATGAATACAAACAGAAATCAGAGCAAACTGGGTAATGGAACCTGTGGTTTGATACACCCAAACCCCCAAGGCAAATTCGGTTAAGCTGGAACCAAACATCGAAAAAATTTGTCCCAACCAAACCAGCAAAAAAGTCGGCATACGTTCTTTGTCCCACGGTTTCATCAGTTATAGCTTGCTTATATTAAGTATTGTAAAGAGCATTTGTCAATCTGTTTCAATATTAAGCAACTAATTTGAAGGAAACACAAAGGTACAAAGACACAAAGATATTTAAAATTAGGTTAATTGGAGGATATTTGATGGGCTTTATCAAGTTTTTGTTCCCAAATATCAACTAAATTTTTAATCACTACATCCCAACTATAATTTCCGACGGATTCTATGCCTCGATTTCCTAGGGTTTTTCTGAATAGAGGATCTTCGATTAATTGCTTTAATTTGTGAGTAAAATCTTCGGAATCTTGAGGAGTATATAACAATCCATTTTCCCCATCTTGAACATTTTCAACTAACCCTCCGGCCCGGGGAACTAATACCGGAATACCCGATGCAAAGGCTTCTAATACGGTTAATCCTCTCGATTCCCGTTCCGAGGTGGTAATATGAATATCACTATTAGCATAAACCGCCGGAACTTGGTCATAGGCTACCCGACCCAGGAAATAGACATGAGGGGTAAATTTAGTTAAACCTGCGATGATTTCGTCCTGCATTTGTCCATCCCCAATAATAATAAAACCGACTTTTTCTAAATCTATTTTTTCTGCAACTTTTGCTATGGTTTTTAAGGTGAAATTCCAGCCTTTATCGGGGGTTAACCGACCGACAAAGATTAATTTAGTTAAGCCATCTAATTCGGGTAAATTATAATAGGTTTTAAAAAAATGTTCTTCTTTTAAATTGGGGTTAAACCGTTGGGCATCAAATCCGGCTAAATTCTCATAAATTGCATTGGTAATTCCCATCTGGGGGGCGAGTTGATAGGTGATTTTACTGGTAAATAAAGTAAGATCATAACCGTTATAAATCCATGCAAAAATCTGTCTAAATAGTTCTCTAATTATTTCTACCGCAAATTTAGGTAAGGGAATATAATCTTCCGCATAGGATAAAAACCAAGTTCTAAAAAAAGCAATACAGGGAATTTTAGCTTTTTTAGCATAGTCAATTCCAGCCCGCCTAAAAAATCCAAAAAATAGCCTTTCGGGTTCATCAACATGAACTAAATCGGGCTGAAATTTTTCTAATTCTTGTAATAAAATAGCATAGGAAGCTATCGAAGGATTCCGTTCAAAATCTAATCCTAAAAATGGGGTGCTGGGCAGATTATAAACTCGCACACCGGGTAAAATATTGCCGCTATAGTCTCGCCAATTGGGATAAACACTTTCAATAACGCTATAGTCGGGACAAAAAAATAAAACCTCATGTCCCCACTGACTTAACCGTTGGAGTCGCATCATCGCACTCACGGTAACACCATCAACTACGGGGAAAAAACCAGAGGAAATAATGGCAATTTTCATACTAAACTGTACCTTGATCGTAGTGAGTCCTTTAGGACTCTATATTAAGGTATGAGCAGTTTTTCTAATTTAATTGATTTATTGCGCGATCGCGCCGAATGTAAACCGGATCAACTCGCCTATCGGTTTTTAGCCGATGGGGAAACGGAGTCGGGGACTCTGACCTATCAACAGTTACATCAACAAGCTCTGCACATCGCCGCTTATCTACAATCATTTTTATCGCCTGGCGATCGGGTTTTAGTGGTTTATCCCTATAGTGCGGGCTTAGAATTTATTGCGGCGTTTTTTGGCTGTTTATATGCGGGCGTGATCGCCGTTACCGATAACCCTCCCGTCTCACCCCAAGCTATTGTTAAGCTACAAACCCGTTTAGAATCCTCTCAATGTCGGGCAATTTTAAGTACAAAAGCGTTAATTGAACATCTACAAACCCAATTTTCTGTGGAGCAGGAAGATGAGACGCGCCGTGGCACGTCTCTACGTTGGGTAGCCACCGATGACCTTTTGACTCAAAACCTGGCGACGGACTGGCGAGAACCCTCAATTAACGGGGATACCATCGCTTTTTTACAATATACCTCCGGTTCCACCGGAACCCCAAAAGGGGTGATGGTCACCCATGGAAATGTTCTGCATAATTCGGCAATTATTTATAACGCCTTTGGACATCACAACCAGAGTCAGGGGTTAATTTGGCTACCCCTATTTCATGATATGGGATTAATTGGGGGAGTGGTTCAACCCTTGTATGGCTCATTTCCCGTCACCCTAATGTCCCCGGTTTCTCTGGTACAAAAACCCTTTCGTTGGTTAGAAGCGGTTTCCAAATATCGAGCGACCACCAGTGGCGGGCCAAATTTTGCCTATGATTTGGTTTGTCGAAGTGCGACCCCAGAAAAGTTAGAAAAGTTAGATTTGAGTTCCTGGGATGTGGCCTTTTCCGGCGCTGAACCCGTACGCTGGGACACCCTTAAACGGTTTGCAGAAATTTTCGCCCCCTGTGGGTTCAAACCGGAGGCGTTTTATCCCTGCTATGGCATGGCCGAAACCACCCTTTTTATTTCCGGTGGACACAAACACCAGACCCCCAATATTCTATGGGTCGATCCCGTGGCCCTAGAAAACAATCAAGTTATCCCCAAACAACCAACCGATCAGCATTCCCCAACCTCCCCTACTCCCCCTACTCCCCCTGCCTCCCCTGCCTCCCCTGCCTCCCCTGCCTCCCCTACTCCCCCTGCTCCCCCTGCCTCCCCAACCCCCGCCCGCTCCCTGGTCAGTTGCGGTTTCCCCTGGTTAGGGGATGAGGTGATCATTGTTGATCCCGAACAGTTAACCCCCCGGGACGCGGATCAAGTGGGGGAAATTTTGGTATCGGGAAAAGGGGTAGGTTTGGGATATTGGGATAAACCCGAAGATACGGAAACCACTTTTAGGGTCTATGTGGAGGGACGGGGGCCCTATTTACGCACGGGAGATTTAGGATTTTTGCGGGATGGGGAATTATATATTACTGGGCGGATCAAGGACATGATGATTTTGTGGGGCAGAAACCGTTATCCCCAGGAAATTGAAGCGACTCTTGATACTTGTCACCCCGCTATTCGTGCGGGACATAGTGCGGCGTTTTCGGTGGAGACGGAATTGGGGGAACAATTGATTATTGCCGCGGAAATTGAACGACGGTATTTGCGAAACTTGAACGTTGAGGAAGTGGTCAATGCCATTCGTCAAGCGATCGCCCAACAAAATACCGTGGATGTCTTTGCCATTGTATTATTAAAAACCACAACTATTCCTAAAACCACCAGTGGTAAAATTCAACGTCGTGCCTGTCGAACTAAATTTTTAGAAGGGAGTTTAGATAGTGTTGGACAATGGCAATTAGACACAGAAACCAGTCAATTGTCGGAATTAGCTAATCGTTCTTGATTTTTTGATTAAGAGATAACAAAACATCACCCTAATTTTTTTACATGACTCAGCAATTCAACTCTTGGCAGTGGACGACGTTAGTTGAACTTTTAGAATATCGTGCATCCGAGCAACCGGATAAAATTGCCTATACTTTTTTAGTAGATGGGGAAACTGAACGATTAACTTTAACCTATCAACAATTAAACCACCAAGCCCAAACTATTGCCGCTAAATTGCAAGCCATTTGTCAACCGCAAGATCGAGTTTTATTACTGTATCAACCGGGGTTAGATTATATTAGCGCGTTTTTTGGATGTTTGTATGCCGGAGTGATTGCGGTTCCCGCCTACCCCCCCAGACCCGATCGATCTTTGCCTCGTTTACAAGCGATTATTGGGGATACAAATGCCACGGTTGCCTTAACCACGGAGGCGACATTATCGAGTTTACAGCGATTTTTTCCCATCTTGTCTGATATTGCTCCATTAAACTGGTTGGCAACCGATCTCTTAGATGATGAAATTAGAAAGAGTTGGCAAAAACCAGTTATTAATCCTCAAACTCTTGCCTTTTTACAATATACTTCCGGTTCCACCGCGACCCCTAAAGGAGTGATGATTTCCCATCAAAACCTATTACATAATTTAACCGCAATTTATCATGGTTTTGGTCATTCTTCCGAAAGTACGGGGGTGATTTGGTTGCCTCCCTATCATGATATGGGTTTAATTGGTGGGGTTTTAGAACCTTTGTTCGGGGGATTTCCGGTGGTTTTAATGTCTCCTTTAATGTTTGTACAAAATCCCTTACGCTGGTTACAAACTATTTCCCGATATCGAGGAACCACCAGTGGCGGGCCGAATTTTGCCTATGATTTATGTGTAAGAAAAGTATTAGGAAAACCTGGAATTAATTCACCTAAACCCTTGGAAGATTTGGATTTAAGCAGTTGGGAAGTAGCCTTTAATGGAGCCGAACCTATTTATCATGAAGTGATAGAAAAATTTACTCAAACCTTTGCTCCCTACGGATTTAGGCGGGAGGCTTTTTATCCCTGTTATGGCATGGCTGAAGCCACTTTAATGATTACTGGAGGCTTAAAAACCGCTTCCCCAATTTTAAAACCCGTTGATGTGATCGCCTTAGAAAACCATCAAATTATAGAAATGGATCAACTGGCTAATCCTAAAATATTAGTCGGTTGTGGTCAGTGTTTATCCGATCAAACCGTCTTAATTGTTAATCCTGAAACCTTGAATATTTGTGAACCGGGAAAAGTCGGCGAAATTTGGGTGGCTGGGCCGAGTGTGGGACAGGGATATTGGAATAAACCCCAGGAAACTGAACTGCTGTTTAATGCCTACTTAACAACGGGAGAAGGGCCATTTTTAAGAACGGGAGATTTAGGATTTTTAGACGATCAAGAACTATTTATTACCGGAAGAATTAAAGATATTATTATTATTAATGGTCGGAACCACTACCCCCAGGATATTGAATGGACGGTAGAACAAAGTCACCCTCTGATTAAACCCAGTGGCGTGGCGGGATTTTCCATTGATCGGTCGGGGGAAGAACGGTTAGTGATTGCCGTAGAAGTAGAACGTCAATATTGGCAACAAGTTCGCACCTGGGATCAGAATAACGGTTCTGCCAAAACCTCCCCAAAACAGGCCATTCTCCAGTCGATCCGTCGCGCCGTGTCTCAAAACCATGATTTACAAGTCTATCAAACGGTATTGCTCAAACCGGGAACTTTACCAAAAACCTCCAGTGGCAAAATTCAACGCCACGCCTGTCGTGCTAGTTTTATAGCGGGCAAATTGGGGGAGCAGGGAGCAGGGGAGCAGGGGAGGTAGAGGGAGCAGGGGGAGCAGGGGGAGCAGGGGAGGTAGGGGGAGCAGGGGAGGTAGGGGGAGCAGGGGGAGCAGGGGGAGCAGGGGGAGCAGGGGGGGCAGGGCTGTTTCATTCTCAAGGAAACCAGGGTTTTGTAGGGGTAGTGCCCCTGTGCCTACCCTCCCCATCCCCGATTTGCTATCAAGCAACCTGGGGCGGCTAACAACCATCAACCACCAACTTAAAACAGGATTCTGTTAACTTGGGATGCTAAAGTTTTAGGGTGATGGAGGAGTGATTCATGCAAGTGTTAAATGCGTCTATGAATGGGACAAAACCCCAACAACCATCGGTAACGGTGCATCATCCAGAATCATTGGTGAACGGCATTGAGTCTTTCGAGTCTGTCGCCACAATTGAAGGGTGGTTAGTTAGTCAACTCGCGGAACGGTTGGGTTTGGAAGCGCTGGAAATTGATGTGGAGGAGGATTTCGCCAATTATGGCCTCAACTCCATTGAAGCAATTAACCTCTCTGGAGATTTGGAAACGATTTTGGGGCGCCGACTTCCCCCCACCCTGTTATGGGATTATCCCAATATCTGTACCTTGGCTAAGTATTTAGCCGATCACAACACATTGGATATGACTCAATATCAAAATGGGATTTCCCCGGAAGATGCAGAACATCTTTTACATTACTTAGATCAATTATCGGATGGGGATGTGGATACTTTATTAAATATTTTGTTATCAGAACAGGAAGAAACCAATGATTAGTTTATTACCTTCTGTGAGTCAGTTATCCTATCCAGAAAAGCGATCGCTTCTCGCAGAATTACTGGAAAAAAAAGCCAAATCTGCCCCTGTGCCGGAAATCCCAGCCGAATATTATCAAATTGAATACTTTCCCGAATATCTACATCTGAAACAACAACAGCAAGAACTGGCGGATTTGGGATTAGGAAATCCCTTTTTTATCCCCCAGGAAGGGATTGCTAATGATCGGGCTAGAATTCGAGGTCAAGACTATATTAATTATGCCACTTATAATTATTTAGGAATGTGTGGTGATCCGATTGTTTCTCAGTTTGTCAAAGAGGCAATTGATCGTTATGGAACCTCTGCCTGTGCCAGT
>DATNRE010000248.1:0-3102 GCA_036703685.1 Candidatus Obscuribacterales bacterium | reverse complement strand
TGACAAGAGGCACATTGACCGCAAGGAGAACTGGTAGGGTTTGGATGATTAAGGCAGTTGAGAGATTTGGCAAGAATTCGAGCCGAAGATGTTTTTCCTGTTCCTCTTGGCCCTGTAAACAAATAGGCATGAGCAATGCGTCCTAAATTAATTCCATTGCTTAAAGCGGTTGCAATTGCTTCTTGACCGACTAAATCAGCAAAACATTGGGGGCGGTACTTTTGATGAAAAGGCTGATACATTGTTTGCAAATAAACTAAAGTTAATAAAACCCCATAAAGCTCAAATCAAAAAGCAATCATAGAAGCCCAAATGGTGTATTCTTTAATTTCCTATTTTACATTAATTGAGTTTATGGGGATATGGAATCTAAGAAAGTTTTACATGGGTAGTGTAGCAAGTTCTAGTTGAGAATCTTCGGAATCAATCTTAGGTTCTGAAGCTTCTTCTGATTCTGTATCTATGGATTGAAATTCATCGGAAGATACTGTTAAAGCTTGTGAAGTCGATGAAAGTGAAGGAAGTTCTGCACTCCACAATTCTACAGGCATCACCAAAACTGTTGCAGTTCCCAGAGAGTTTGCAACTGTGTTGAGTGTAGCCGGAGTATTCGCTTCATTGAATAAAAAGTGTACCTCAGAAGTCGGAATTGCTTTGAGGGCTGGAATTAAAACTTCAGCATCGAAACCAATTTCCAAACCCTCACCTTGAATTAAAGCAGGTAAAGATTCTGCCCCTGAACCAATGTCTTGTCCTTGCCCATATAAAGAAAGCACTTGCTCAGTCGGATTAAGAACTAAGCGAATAATTTTATGCTTGTCGAAAGTAGCTAGACGAGTAACGGCTGCTAAAAGTTGATGAGAACTAACCGTAACTTCATGACTCCATTGTTTAGGAAGTAATTGAGTATAATCGGGATAATCCCCTGTTAAAGCCCGACAAACTAAACTGAAGGTAGCACTGGTAAAGAGAATTTGGCTGTCATTAAAATGCAATAGCACTTCAGAATCGGTTAAGTTATCTGTGGGATTTCCTAAGAGTTTTTGTAGTTCTTTCAAAGCGGTTTTGGGGATTGTAATTCCCCATGGGCTTGAGGCAGAAGGGAGGGATTTGCGTTTAGTTTTGTGTTTTTTGGTGGTATCGGATTGTTGTTGATTCTCATGAGTCGGGATAGAATCTTGAACAATGGCAAGGACTTTTCCATTGGTGGCGGCGAATTCCACTTGCGCGGCTTCTATAGTTAATCTGATGCCACTTAAAACTGGCTTCATCTCATCGATTGTTGCTGCAAATAAAGTGGTTTTTAAACCACGAGCTAGAACAGTAGCAGTTAATCGGATTGCTGGGACTGTTAAGGGGAACTCTGTGGGTAACTGCGGAAATTGAGAAGCTTTGAAGCCTCGAAATGTATAACGTTTACCTGCGCTGGTTAATATAGCTTCAGTTTGATTAAGTTGCGCCTCAAAAGATAGTTCTTCGTCTTTCGGTAAACTAGCAATCAGATTCAGCAAGTGTTTAGCTGGGAGAGTCAAAGCTCCCTCAACTTCAACAGGAGCATTAAATTGGGCAGTGATACCCAAGCTGAGGTCAAAAGCTCGAACTTCTATGGTTTGAGGAGTTGCTAACAGAAGAACATGAGCCAAAATTGGATGATTAGGCTTAGTGGGTATTGCTCCCATGACAGTATTAAGGGCTGTCGTGAGTTGTTTAGCAGGACAGGAAAATTTCATGGCAATTTTGAAGTAATTAATGAGGGGACATTATCCATCCAACTCATGAAGGATGGATAAAGAAATAGAGTGTTTAATAATCGGGATGTTGAACTGAGGATGCTGAGGGAAGTTGATGCCGAGTATTGGGATTAGCTTGATGTTCTGGAATTAGTAAAGGTTGAGCAGGTTGCAAGGCTTCCCAAACTTTTTGTTTGTCTTCTTTGTTAAATCCAACAAAATACTGCTTCCAGGTTTCAAGGGTAGGAACTTCATGAGAAATGACTTTACAAGCAGGGCTTTTCTGTTTCGTGCCAGCGAGTTCCCGTGCTGTTGTAAAGCAAAATACACACAAGCATTTAAAGAGATTGTTTTTACCCCGAGCCGCAATACGGTTGGTGATAGCATGGCAAGCCGTCATTTCATCAATAAACTCTTGCCAATGGGTGGCAAAAGTAGCTTGGTTTGCACCACTAGCTCGGTAGGATAGGGGAACTTGATGCAAAGGCTGATTGTTTTCATCAACTAAAAACACCTCAAAATACTGAGTATTACCAATATTTTCATCATCTTTGTGTTCAGGTAGGTAGCGTCCCAAAAGCGTAATTTGTTTTGATTCTTTGGTGGCTTTGCGGTCATAAGCCAAGGTAAGAGTTCGAGGACAGACCAACATTCGGGGTGTAGAAATGAGAAATCCTTGTTCCTCTATTCCCGTGACCTCAAAGGTGTAGGTTGTCAGTAATTTTTCATCAAAGTTCAACCATCCTGCTTTTGCCATTTGTTTGGTAGGGATAAAGTAACCACACAGTTTAGGAGTGTTGCCTCGTAAGGCTTGGATGCGTGGCAACCGAGCATTGGGGTCAAGGTACTGAGGGTCAGAAAATTCATCTCGTTCTAATTCGAGTTCGGGAGTTTCTGTGTTATTCATGATTTCATTAGGGTCAGAAAAACTTGCTGATTCTGATTGAGTAGTTTTATTTTTCACGGGTTCTCCCAGAAATAATTAATAAGGACTAGGGCTGTGTACAGAGTGCATTTTCCGAAGGGGAAAATTGTTAGACTAGAACGGAAGTTCAGTTTGAGAGCTTTCCTGATGTATCTCCGAAAAATTAGGAAGAGAAAAAGCTAAATTTAGAGATTTTAACTGGGTCATCATTTCTTGCTTTTTTTCTTCTTGGAGCAGTTGATGAAGTCGAGACAAGTAACCAATAATTTCAGCAAGCTGTTGAAGGGAGTCTGTATTAAATTTAAGTTCTAGATACTCCTCAGAGTCAGAAATTATTAAACTTTTACAGCTTGAGTTAGAAAAAGAATTAATTAGACTTGTTGAGGAAACTTCACAAATTAATTGTTGATGAATCATAGCTTAAGGGTTAAAAATGCAAATCTACAT
>DATNRE010000247.1:0-4828 GCA_036703685.1 Candidatus Obscuribacterales bacterium | reverse complement strand
GTTGCGGTGTTATATGAGTGCGTAGCACTATAGCTAAAATTTGTTGTGACTCTAAATTTATCCCGTTTAGAATCTGCCCTACAAACCTTGATGGAGCGCCGTGGAGAGACGCGCCGTGGCACGTCTCTACCGAATATTCATTATTTTGATAGCTTAATTTCCACTAATCAAACCGCCTGGGAACTCTTAGAACAGGGGGAACCTTCGGGAACTGTTGTTATCGCCGGACAACAAACGGCTGGACGGGGACAATGGGGCCGACAATGGCAGTCGAGTCAGGGGGGGCTATTTTTATCAAAAATTGTTGAACTCAGGCTTCCAGTGACTCAAAAAGCCCAATTGAGCATCAGTTCCGCTTGGGGTATTGCTACGGTTTTGCGCGATCGCTCCTGTCCCGTACAACTGAAATGGCCGAATGATTTAATCTTAAATCAGCGCAAACTCGGCGGAATTCTCACCGAAACCAAAATTTCCGGGCAGTTGATCACTCAAGCGGTGATCGGAGTGGGTTTAAACTGGGAAAATCCCGTTCCTGAAATGGGGATTAATTTACAAACCTTTTTTGCCGATGCAGCTACACCGCCGACGATTCAATCCTTAGAATTCCTTGCAGCCCTAGTCTTACAGGGATTAGAGATCGGGATTGAACACCTATCCGATGCTAAGGTTAAGAAAATGTTAACGGGTTATCATCAACTCTTGACCTGTATCGGAAAACCGATCAAAGTAGGGGATCAAATGGGTGAAATTATCGGTATTTCGGAACAGGGAAACCTACGAATCGGTCTTTATCCTAAAACTGAAATCGGTTTTTATCGAGAAATTGACCAACAGCCCGGTACAATAAGTATCGGCTACAGTTAAACGCTTAGATCATCATTGGTTGTGAGGAAGATGACGGAACAGAAAAAATATCCAACATCCGATACCCGCCAAGGACGTTGGTGCTTGGGTTTAGGAAGTTATACCCTTTTGGGTTTAGGGTGTCTGACGGGTTTAGTTCTATTCAGTGGTCGGGTAATTGCTACCGATGAATTTTCTATTCCCGTAGAAGCTGAACCCGTGGAGGCGTTTGTTCCCAGTGTTCCTGAAGCCACAACAGGATATAGTGATAACTTTATTGAACCCGAGTTCACCTATAGCGAACCGGAACCTTTAGGGAGCGACTACTACACAGCCCCCGAACCCAGTTATTCTGAACCCGCCTATACTCCTGAACCGGAATATTATTCGGAACCCTATTCCGAACCCTACACCCCCGAAATTCCTAATATTGTTCCCGCACCTGAACAGGAAATTGTTTTTCCCGAATTCCCCCCCGAGGCAGAATCTCCAGCCAATGCTTATATTGATCCAACGGATTACCAAATTGGGGCTACAGAGGGATATACCGACGGTTATGAACCTCCCTCTACGGTGGTATTTTCTGAACGCTCAACCGGATGTGAAGCCGCTTTAGCATTGGGACAAGCCGCCGGAGATTTATGCTCCCCAGCTTATTCGGCTCCAATTTATCAGGCTGAAAATAATCAAGTTCCCTACACGGGCAATACTCCCTACATTGGCAATAATAATTTAGGTTCTATTCCCAACCCCTTACTAGACGGGGGAAATACCGCCTATACTCAGCCCAATTCCTCCTACTCTAATGGGTTTGTTGCCAACTCCCCAGCCTATACCGGGGGCGGTTATGAAGCCAACTATACCTATACAGAGCAGCCTCAAGCCGTTGATTATGGTTATAGCAGTTCCTATTCCGGGGAAGTGGCTGTTGCGGGGTTTAGTCCGGTGAAAGTTGGCCCCATGGTGGTCAGCAGCATGAGTAATTCCGGTCTGGTTTATTATAATCGTACCCAAAGACCCACCTCTGTCAGAGGAAATGGAGATACCAGCGTTCTTTTCCCCTTGACTATTCCCTCCCCCATTACCTCTTTATTTGGTTGGCGTCAGCACCCGGTTTTGGGTTATGGCCGTTTTCACACCGGGATTGATTTAGGGGCCGATGAAGGAACACCCGTTGTGGCTTCCTATTCCGGCCAAGTGTCTGTCGCCGATTGGTTAGGGGGTTATGGGATAACGGTGGTACTCAACCACTCCGAAAAATCCCAGGAAACCCTCTATGGTCACCTCTCGGAATTGTTTGTTAAACCCGGAGAGCAGGTTAAACAAGGAGATGTGATTGGACGGGTCGGAAGTACGGGGGTATCAACCGGGCCCCATTTACACTTTGAGTTACGGAAGTTGACCAGTCAAGGTTGGGTTGCCATTGACCCTCGGAATGATATTGAGGTAGGTCTGGCTCAACTCTTAAATACGATGAAGGTGGCGCAGGTTCCCTCCTCGGAGTTTATTGCCAAATTAACCGAGGATGTGGAAACCGGAATGCCTAAATTACCCCCCTTACCGCCGGGTGTGGATGTGATTATTCCTAATTTAGAACCTCCGACCCTTAACTTTGGATTTGTAGAGAATCTTAAGAGTCCTAGTTAATTTATAATTCACCAGAAATTTCTATTTTTTGGCGGGGTTGTTATGTTACCCCGTCAGTTTTTTTATTTCTATTTTGATATTTTCTGTATTTCTTAGGGTCTTAGTGTCTTTGTGGTTATTTACTTTGTGCTTCCTTAATTATTACAGAAACCGCCCCAATCCCCGACTCATCCGCGAACCTGTGCTTTTTGGATAACTTCTATAAACTCAGGAGTCAAACTCAAGCTGATAGTTCCCGATTCAGTTTCTTCTGGGGAAACCGATAGGGTTTTTTTCATTATTACTCGCAAAACTTGATTAACTAATTCGGAAGTCTTAAACATTTCAGCTACATCTGGATCGAGGGTAATACTAATTGGACTTTCTGCCAATCTATTAATATGATTCTGAGCAAATTCCCCATAATTATCTACTGCTTCATTCAGATTAGCAAGACTCTGCCATTCCTGGTTTTCTACACTATCTAACAATTTTTTTTCTTCTGGTTCTAAAGAATTCATGTTTTATACTCCTAAATATTTTTTGGTCATTTTGCGGCTGGGAATAATGGTTTTGAGGAAAATCTCGGTATCATTCTCTACAAATGGGACTAGATAGACATACTCATTGATTTTTATGATAAAAATCTTTTGATTAGGATATTTTTCTTGATTGTGATGCTCAATTACATCTAATAAATTTCCCTGACTGATAGCTTGAATCGCGTCAGTAAAACAAATTCCTCTTTCTGCTAAAAGCTGATTATTTTTGTCGTTATTCCAAAGAAATATTTTCATAAACTAACAGCAAGATAAGCTGGTTTAATAATTAACAACGAGCTTACCAAAGTTATACTTAATAAATTTCATAATATTCTCCCTATAAAAGATATACTCTAATAATCCCTAATCTCCTATTCTAATTCCTTTTTACTTATCTGTCAATTCCACATTTTACCATCCCTGTAGGGGCAGGTTCACCCAGATTATCGCTGGGTGGCAAATATTTCGGCGAACCCGCCCCTACAAATTTTATTCAATAATTGCTCGTAAAATCGGAAAAGCGATCGCTATTTTTTTGAAAGGGCATGAAAAGAGCGATCTCAGTTTATTTTACCGCGAATCTATATGGCAAGTGAGTCAAAAACATCTTTAATCTAGTGGCCAGGCGTAACAACTCGCATAATCCAGGAACCCTGGTTTATGTTTAACTGTGACTGGAGGACTTTTAGCTGATAAGTTAAACCGCTTCTCACCAGATACCGAAGCGCCAAAAACATTTTTATATTCTTCACATCCGTAGCCATTATCCTTAATCGTTCCTACGGCAAAGCTAATAGTTCCACCACACGCTGATTCTGCGGGAATTGGTTTTGTAAGTTTTGGCAATGCTAAGGACGGAGAAAAAAGCGTAACACTTGTAGCAATACAAGCTGGAACTACAAATTTTACTTCAACGGTAGTTTTTTGATTGACCTCTATAACAGTTGGCCCAGTAATAGTAACGGTTATTGAGGGCTTTTGTACAGTTTGTTGTGGTTGGGGAGATTGCTGATCTGCCTGACACTGTTCAGACTGATAGTTGCGTGAATCATAACTTGTAATTTTCTTTATCTTATTTACAGCTTCTTCTCTTGATTTTTTCAATGAGTCTGCATATTTTTCATATTCTTTAAATGATTGATCTCCTAAGTAACCCTCTAATCCATGAGCTAATGCTGCATCTTTTATTGTTGATTGTTCCAATACCTTACTAGGCTCCTGATATTCTCCGACCTCACCATTCTTGTTGTCGATATCTGGAATATTTGGACGACCTGGATTGGAAACATCTGTTAATAAAGGAATATTTATGTCCCGATAGCGGAAAGGAAAATCTTTTGAGCGAAGCATATATTCAAATCTTCCGCCTCCACGCAAACCTCCTATCACACCTTGATAATTAGTAAAAGAAGCTATAGCCAAAATAGACAGCCTTTCAAAAATATCTGGTTTCGTATTCAATATTGTTGATGCTACTTCTTTTGCAAAAAAATTACCCTGTGAATGAGCAATTATCAGATATTTGGGTTTCTTCGGCTGACATTTACAGTCATTTTTAGCTTGTTCTTTTGCCTGTTTCTCAGCATCACTATCTAATTGTTTTATTTCCGCTACTGCATTATTTATGACTTGTGTGTTACTAGGAGCTAATGATTTACCAAAATTAGCTTGAACAGCCGACTCTATAAAATCACCTACTCCTAAAGATATTCCAGTTGGATTATAATTATTTTTGTGTTTCTCAAAATTTTTGATCCCCGTTTCTTGTAAAACACTTGAAATCATTGGCCAACTATTTTTAGTATAGGTATCTTCAG
>DATNRE010000246.1:0-1978 GCA_036703685.1 Candidatus Obscuribacterales bacterium | reverse complement strand
GACTGGGGGCTATTGCTTAGGGTCACTCGCCCCACCGAACGAGGACGCCAACCTAATCCCGCCGTTAACAAAAATGTGCTTTGGTTGGGGAGTAATTCCCAGATTTGAACATATTTGATCCCTAATGTTTTTCCCACCAAGGTGACAACCTTTTTTGCCAGATGATCTAAGTTGGATTGTGAGAGGGCATATTGACCTAATTCAGCAATCACCTGTTGTTGTCGGGCGCGACGCTTGAGTTCCTGTTGGGCTGTTTCGCGAATCGTGATATCCTGTACCAATGATAAAAGAGAAATAACCTGCCCATTTTCATTTTTTAAAACGGAGTTATACCACTCACAATAGACTAAATTACCCTGTTTTGTGTAGTTGCGATTGCAACAGATATTCCGGTTTTCCTCACCATTTAGCAACCGTGACGAGATCGCATTTACCTGTTCTAAATCCTCGGGATATACAAATTCCCAGTGATTCCAATGGCGATTCAGAAGTTCTTCTGCCTTCCATCCAAAGATTTTTTCGGCTTGGGGCGACCACCGTTTGACCTGAAACTTCTCATCCCACTCAATCACAGCTAAAGGAGAATTTTCGACGTGAAAGGTTAACTGTTGATGGGCTTGTTCTAATTTGGCTTCTATGGTGGGTTGCGGGGTGGAGTCGAGGGAGGGTTGTTGTTCCTGTTGGTCAAGGAGGCGTTGCCTCTTTTTATTCTGATTTTTTTCTTTCATAAATCACCGAATATTATAGTTATTATTCAAAGGAAAAAGAGCCGTAGTCAACCGTTAAGCAGACAAAGGTAAATAAACGGTTACAACAGTTTGCTGATCGCTGGGACTTTCTATGATCAGTTGACCTTGATGGAGTGCTATCAGTTTTTGGACAATGGCTAATCCTAACCCCGAACCCTGTTGTTCATACAATTTGCGTTCAAACTGAACATGGGCACCAATTTGAGCTATTTGTTGAGGGGTCATCTCTCGTCCAAAGTTTTTAACTGATAAAACAAATTGATTATCTTTAACAAATCCGTTAATTTCAATCGGTTGTCCGATGGCAGAAAATTTCATAGCATTATCAACTAATTCTTCAACCAGTTTTTCTACTCTCATTTCTGCCATGGCGATCGCCGCATCTTGTAGATTCAGAAATAAATCTGCTTCCCGTTTTTCCTCTTGAAATTGAGCCATTACTTTTTCCGTAATTACTGTTTGCGAGGATCGGGTTTTATCCTGACGTAAGCTGGCAATCTTTTTGGGATCGGTGGCAATTAGTTCTAATTCAGCATAGAGCAGAAAATTCATTGTCAACCGATATAAACGTTTACCCGATAGGGAAATTTGCTCGACAATTTCACGGATCTCATTAGTTTCCATAAAATCTAACTCATCGAGTAAAAGTTCCGTTGATGCCAAAATTCCATTTAAAGGAGTTCTTAATTCATGGGGCAAGGAATGGGTAATATTGTTGCGAAGTTCATCTAATTTTTGCTGGGAAAATTTTTGAACTGAGGCTTTTTTTTCTAGTTGAGTGGCGATCGCTTTTAGCAACTCCTTGGGGCTAAAGGGTTTAATTAAATAATCATCTGCCCCCAATTCCATGCCCGTTCGTAAGTCTAATTTATCGGCTTTAGAAGTTAGAAAAATAAACGGAATGATCTTGGTTTCGGGTGCTTCTCGTAATGCTTTTAATACCCGATGACCGTCCATTTCCGGCATCATCACATCACATAAAATTAAATCGGGATTAGATTTTTGAGCAACTTGTAAACCGATCTTTCCATTCTCGGCGGAGAGGGTTTCAAATTTTTCAATTTCTAACAGTTCTAAAATGCTTTCCCGAATAAATTCTTCATTTTCAATTACTAAAATTCTGGTCATTTTGATTTCCTCAATAATTTTGATTCAGGATTATGAAGGATGAGCTTGAGAAATATTTAATTGGCTTCCACTTTTAACTAAGGTTTGAAAGTCCTCTAAAT
>DATNRE010000245.1:0-12243 GCA_036703685.1 Candidatus Obscuribacterales bacterium | reverse complement strand
GTTTATGGGTCTGTTTTTTGTGTTTCTGTTAATTATTTTACAGATTTATAATTCCTCACTGCTGCTTGAAAATGTGGATGTGAACTGGGCTAATTTAACCCGCTAATTAAGTTTAAAATCCGGTTAATCGTGAACTGTGAGTAGCAATTTAGGCAATGGGTTTTAAGTATAATACCTAAAAATACTGAGCCTAATTTCTGCATTTATGCTTGTTAAAAGTTGAAAGTCGCAGTTCACGGTTTTCTATTTATGACAATTATTTTTTGAAACTAAGGAGACTATTTTAGTGAATATATTTGGCATTGGTTTACCGGAAATGGCCGTAATTTTGGTACTGGCACTCTTGATTTTTGGCCCCAAAAAGTTACCAGAAATTGGCAGTAGTTTGGGTAAAGCTTTGAAAGGATTTCAACAGGCTTCTAAAGAGTTTGAAGATGAATTTAAAAAAGAAGCTCAAAAGTTAGAAGAAACCCCTAAAATCAAGCCAGAAACCAACCCAACGTTAGCAGCCACTTCTCAAGAAAATTCAGTTAATACCCTGGAATAATTAATAGATAAAATCAATAAATTAACGTTATTTAGCTATATCAATCATTATGATCATGGAGGTTACGCCTACTAAAACCTTAATTGTGCCTCAATTAATAGTGGGTCTAGGAAATCCTGAAAACAAATATGAACAAACCCGACACAATATTGGTTTTGAGGCGATAGATGCGTTAGCAAAGGCTTGGCGAATTCCCGTTTCAGAAAATCGCAAATTTAAAGGGAAATTTGGGGAAGGGGTAACATCTTCTGGCGAAAAAATTAGATTATTAAAGCCTCTGACCTATATGAATTTGTCAGGACAGGCTATTCGGGCGGTGGTTGATTGGTATAAACTTCCTCCAACATCCGTATTAGTCATTTATGATGATATGGATTTACCATTAGGACGGTTGCGACTGCGGTTGTCCGGTTCAGCAGGAGGTCATAATGGCATGAAATCTACAATTTCCCATTTAGGAACCCAAAACTTTCCCCGGTTGCGAATTGGTATTGGTAAACCTAAGTCAATATCTGGAACAATGGAACGAGAAACGGTTTCCTATGTGTTGGGAAAATTTTCTGCAACGGAAATGCAAATTATGGAACAAGTTCTAAAATTGGCGGGAGAAGCGATTGATTTAAGTTTGCATCAAGGTGTGGAAAAAGCCATGAGTTTATATAATAATCGCAGTCTTGTTGATAACCCAGAGTGAGTTCTAAAAGTTTACCTGAAACAACAGCGTATGTAAGAATTACGCGACAATCTTGGCACCAGGGTCTGCTCGAAGGGGAGGTGAGTGCTGGGGATTATGAGTGGCGATTTCAGTGGCGTTTTCGACATACCAAAAAACTCACCATTCAACCATCCCAAGGACGAGCTTTAATTCAAGAACCCCTAGGACGGTTTTTAGAAAAGTATGATTATCAATTAGAACCCGGTGGAGATTATTGCTTTACGGTTCGCGCTCAATTTTAGGTGAGAATAAATGGTAAGTAAGGTAGTTTAGAGACTAATATGGAGAATATTTAACGAAAATGAATGATCTGATTGTCCATAAGATTAACATTGCTCATGATCGATTAATAGAGCTTACTAAACTTGCAGATCAAGCCAAACCGTTTTATGATTGGGTTGAAAAACAGGCTAAACGAATCACAGGTTCTCATCGCTGTTTAAATGAAATCCTGTTGACTTGTTCCAAGATAGAAATAGAAAAAATAATCAGGGCTTGTTATGAGGCTGGAAATGACGAAAAGCCTTTGTTATTTGATGGAATTGGTCGTATTTATCCCCATAATAAAGCGTGTTTTTACTTTTTTGCATGGATGATTAGAGATGCCCCTCAACAAAGACTATCTCCTTTAATTTCTCGGATGCAAAAAACCGATCATGAATTAACAAAAATCATAGCTGAAACCGATTCTTTGGTTGAACTAATATTCGAGTATCGCACGATTGTAAAGAGTTTTGAGTGGTCAGCAGTCAGGGAAGTTGTAATTGACCGTTTAGAAGGGTCTCGTCGCAGTATCAGTGGTCATCGTCTTGAGGCAAATGTAAGAACAAGTCTAATCACGGCGATTCAGTATTATTATTCTATTTATGGAAACTATGGAAAATTTAAGAATATTGAAATTGCTGACAAGCAAATCAAACTGGGAAAACATACAATTGATGTTTCTGCTGAGTTAACACCAAAAAATGGTGATCATAAAGTAAGTTTATTGATTCCCGTAAAAACAAGAGAAACAGAAGGGGGCGGTCATTCTCATCTATTTACTCGTGACCTCATTACTGCTATTAGCGATCTTAAGAAGGGAAGCAATAACTACCACATCGCTGTTATCATTGTTGCAGAAAATTGGTCAGCATCAGAAATAGTAACTATGAATAATCAGATTGATATAATTTTTCATTTTAACATGAATCCCAACAAATTTGTGGGATTTGATCAAGAATCACAAGTCAAATTTAATAAATATTTAGAGAAAATTTTAGCAGGAGAGCCAAGTTAACATGGAAAATCAGGTAATTCTTGGTGATGCTAGAAAAATTGTTTCCACACTTCAAGATGATTTTTTCCAAGCTATTGTAACTAGCCCGCCCTATTTTGGTCACAGGAAGTATTCGGAGGGTGAAAGTCAACAGGAAATCGGCCAAGAAAGTGATGTGGAAATTTATATATCCAATTTAGTTGACCTATTTAGGGAACTCAGAAAGAAGCTGAAACCTGATGGGTTGTTGTGGTTAAATTTGGGAGATACTTACAGAAACAAATCATTGCTAGGTATTCCTTGGCGAGTTGCATTATCTTTACAAAATGATGGTTGGATTCTCAGAAGTGATATTATTTGGCATAAACCTAATGCCATGCCTTCATCTATAAAAGATCGTCCGACAACCGATCACGAATACATTTTTCTGTTTGCCAAAAGTCCAGAATATTATTACAATGCTGATTCCATTAGGGAACCCCATGTAACTTTTACAGAAAAATCCAAAATGAAGGGGGGTAGAAACCATTTTGGCAAGGTCAATGGAACGCCAGAAATGGGTAAGAATTCAGGAAATCAAAACCTACATGATGGCAGATGGGATCAAGCGTTCCACCCAAAAGGCAGAAATAAAAGAACGGTATGGGAAATACCCGTGAGTAAATTTCGAGATGTTCATTTTGCAGTCTACCCTGAAAAGCTAGTTGAAATATGCCTGCTGGCATCTACAAAGGAACAGGATTTTGTGCTTGATCCATTTACGGGTTCTGGAACAACCGGAGTTGTTGCTTGTAAATTATTTAGAAAATTTATTGGTATTGAATTAGTGGAAAAGTATCACATCATGGCTCAAAGTAGGATTGATGAGTTGAATTTACAGCTTAATATATTTAATTTACTTTCCTAACCGCTTGTGATTGCTATGAAAGAAAAACAGATGATTTCAAGATAATACAATGACGCCCCGGACGTTGAATTAATTCATCCTGTTCAAGTTTAATCATCATGCGGGTGACACTCACTCGGGTCATGCCAATTAAATCGGAAATATCAGCATGGGTCAAACGTAAATCAATTAATAATCCTTCCGGTGTCAAACGACCAAATTTTTTTCCCAGCCATTTTAAACAATTCAATAAACGTTGTTCTGTCCCTTGGGTATGGAAAATAGTTTGTAATTCCTCGATTTGGCGCAGATGGGTCAAAATTCCATCGGTATAATTTGACCAAAGAGTTGAGGGGATAACGCTCACTTCCACGGAGCTCACACATTCAATTTGATAGGGGTCAAGTTGAGACAGGGGTCTACCGACAATATCATTTTGTCCCCAATATCCCAAACTAATTAGAGTTCCATCTTCTTTCCAGGTGAGGGTACGCACCACACCCCGTTCGATTTTCCATAGACTATTAGACCAGAGGGGGATTTGTTCCCGGGGGTTAAAGGTACGGGGTCTGGAGGTTAACGCAGGATTAACAAGGGTTGAAATATTCACAGGAGATTCCTTGAATGCTTACTTCCAGCCTAAAGGTTTGAGGTTAAATTTAGGTTTAGTCTCGATTAAAGTTCTCTGACATTTCCGAGAAGCCTGCATTATAATATGACCTGATTGCCCAAAAAATAATCGGGTACAATTTAATACATTAATAACTATCAATTTGATATAATGTTAGAGTTATCTGCTCTCGGACTATTACAACAGGAACCTTTACATGGCTACCGACTCAAACAACGGCTGGAGTTATTTCTCAGTAGTTGTATGAGCGTTAACTATGGAGCGATTTACCCCTTGCTCAAACGTTTGGAGGAGCGGGGTCAAGTCCAGGTCTTGTTAGAGGAGTCTGGAGACGCAGGAGCGAGTCGCAGAATTTATGCCGTAACGGCGGCTGGATGCGATCGCTGGCGGGAAAAAATGTTGGAACATCCGCAAGAAAGCTGGGTTAAAAGTCGCGCTCGATTTTTAGTGAAGTATTTCTTTTTCGGAAGTTTAGAACCTGGGGAACGAGTCCAACTGATTCAGATCCGTTTAAGGGTTTGTCACCAACGACAAACTTATTTGGATAGTCAAGAACTGGGAATGTTGGTAAAGGACTCTTTTCAAATCGCGACTTGGGAACGGGCAAAGGTGATGCTGGAGTCAGAAATAAATTGGCTTCAGGAATGTTTAGAAAAAGAAAAATCGACTGCTGCTGCATCTATCTCGGGAAAGATGTTGACTTAGTTTAATATATTGTAACTTTAGAATTTAACCCTAATTTTATCTCAATTTAATCGTCGTTTTGCTCCGTAAAAACAACCTCAATTTTGACTAAACAATGTCTAATTTACAATCCCCTAAATCTACGGTGAAAGAACAGGATCAAGAATTGATTCAGTCGGAAAATCAACGAGAAATTAATGATTTTCCCGGTAAATCCTTACCCATCAAAGTAGATCCAGAATCCTCGGCTGCTAAAACCGGATGGTTGCAAATTTTGCTGGTTACTTCCATGGCATTAGGGCTTGGTTTTGTTGGGGGACAATGGTGGCAAGCCACACCGAAAGAGGGGGATAAACCCGCGGCAGAAAGACCAAATCGAGCCAGACAAAATCAAGTTAAAATTGCTGCGGTAGAAACTTTGAATTTTGAGGAAACCTCTGATTTTGTGGGAACATTAGAGGCAAAACGGGCCGTGGATATTAAGCCAGAAATTGAAGGTCGAATTACCGAAATTTTAGTGAGATCTGGGCAGTTGATTCAAGAGGGAGACGCGATCGCTCGCCTCAAAAGTGATAGTGTAGAATCAAGTTTAAATCAAGCTAAAGCCAATTTAGTTCGGACTCAAGCCCGTTTATCAGAATTAAAAGCCGGCAGTCGTCCCGAAGAAATTGCTCAAGGAAGGGCAAAATTAGCCGAAGCAAAAGCTAGATTGGCCGATGCGGAATCCGGTAGTTTATTAGCAGAAATTAATCAAGCTAAATCTCAAATTGATTCTATCCAAGCCGATGCCGAATTAGCTCAAAATCGAGTCAATCGCTTTAGAGATTTAAGCGAATCCGGGGCAATTTCCCAAGATCAATTTGATGCTTTATCTTCACAAAAAAGTAGTGCTAATGCCAATTTACAAGCCGCTAAACGCCGTTTAGAACAATTACAAAAAAATCGACAATCAGAAATTAATCTCCGCCGAGCCGTTATTGAACAGGAACAACAGGCTTTAAACCAGTTAGAAAGTGGCACTCGGATTCAAGAAATTCAACAGGCGGAAGCCCAGGTTGCCGAGGCAGCGGCCCAGGTTCGCAATATTGAATTAGATTTGCAAGAAACTGCGGTTTTAGCGCCATTTACCGGGGTCGTGGGTGATGTGGGAATTAAAGTAGGAGATTATGTGAGTAGAGGAGATATTCTCACCCGTTTAACCGCCAATGATCAGTTAGAATTACGCTTACCCGTATCCTTAGAACACAAAGAAGATCTCAAGTTAGGGTTATCGGTGAATATGGTTGATGCCCAGGGAAAAGTATTAGCGAATGGACGTATTAGTTTTATCTCTCCTTCGGTTAATCAAGACTCCCAAACAATTTTATCCAAGGCCAGTTTTGATAATTCTCAAGGATTATTTAAAGATGGTCAATTTGTCCGGGCTGAAGTAGTTTGGAAACAAAAACTCAATGCCGTTGTCATTCCGATGACCGCCGTTCAATTCCAAGGAAATCAACGATTTGTATTTTTGGCTGAAGGGGAAGAAAAATTAACTGCTAAAAAACAACCGATTAAATTAGGGTTAGTGCAGAAAGATCAGGCGGAAATTTTAGAAGGACTCAAACCCGGACAAAAATTGATTATTTCCGGTACACAACGGTTATCCGATGGTGCAGCTATTAATATTTTACCGGCTAATTCCGAGCAGACTCCAAAAGGTAAACTTTGAGGGGTGTTGACTGTTGATTAAAGCCCTGAAGGGCTTACTACAATTTTTGCTTGCCAACATCCAATAGCCTAATCATATGTTTACTGATTTTTTCATTAAAAGACCTGTTTTTGCTTCGGTTTGTTCGTTGCTGATTATTATTTTAGGACTGGTGGGTTATACTCGCCTTCCAGTGCAGGAATATCCTAAGATTGATCCGCCAATTGTAACCGTTAGTACCAACTATCCGGGGGCTAGTCCCCAGGTGGTAGAAACAGAAGTTACGGAGATTTTAGAAGCCCAAATTAACGGTATTGCCGGAATTAAAGCCCTCACATCTAATAGTCGAGAAGGCAGCAGTTCTATTTCAGTTGAATTTGAATTAGGTCAAGATTTAGAAGTCGCCGCCCAAGAGGTGAGAACGCGGGTAGGAAGGGCGGCTAGAAGATTACCCGATGAAGTCGATGAACCCACCGTAGAAAAGCGCTCTGGAGATGATGAAAGAATTTTATGGGTGGGATTCTTTTCCGAGAATTTATCTCCTTTAGAATTAAGTAACTATGCCGATCTTTATATTAAAAATACTTTAGAAACCGTTGATGGTGTGAATAGTATTTTTATTGCGGGAGAACGCCGTTATGCCATGCTATTATGGCTAAATCCGGTACAAATGACAGCCCGTCAAATTACCGCTTTAGATGTTGAACAAGCCCTGAGACGACAAAATATTGAAATTCCTAGTGGTCGAATTGAAGGCCAAGAAACGGAATATCCCGTGAGAACCCTAGGAAGATTACAAAATCCTCAAGAGTATGAAGACCTGATTATTAAGCGTAATGATAATGGATCTCAGGTTAAAATTCGGGATATTGGACGGGTAGAAATTGGTGCAAGAGATGATCGAATCGTTGCCCGTTTTAATGGCAAACCTGCGGTTTCCATGGGCATTAGTAAACTAGCAGATGCTAATTTAATTGAAGTCGTTCAGGGCATTAAAGCTCAATTAGTAGAATTAGAAAAAAGTTTTCCTGAAGGACTCCGATATGAAATTGCAGTAGATTTTTCTGAATTTGTCGAACTAGCCATTCAAGAAGTTTGGATTAGTTTGTTAATCTCAATTTTTCTGGTAGTTTTAATTATCTTCCTATTCTTAAAAAATTGGAGGGCTACGTTAATTCCAGCCATCACCATTCCCATTTCCCTAATTGGGGCTTTTAGTGTGATGTTTTTTATGGGATTTTCGATTAATACCCTCACCCTATTTGCCCTAACCTTAGCCACGGGTTTAGTGGTGGATGATACGATTGTGGTCTTGGAAAATATCATCCGTTATATGGAAGAAAAACGGCTAGAACCCTTCCCCGCCACCTACGCCGCCGTGGGAGAAGTGGTTTTTGCTGTGATTGCCACCACGGTGGTTTTAGTGGCGGTATTTGTTCCCGTCGCCTTTGCCGGGGGAGCAACGGGACGATTATTTAATGAATTTGCCTTAACTTTAGCGGGTTCGGTGGTGTTTTCGAGTATTGTGGCTTTAACCTTAGCTCCTCCCCTAGCCGCCCGTTTATTGCGTCACGAAACCGAGCCCCGGGGATTGATGAAAATTGTCTCTTTTCCCCTGGATGTTTTTGAATGGGTTTTGAATCAAATTATCGCTATTTATGCTTGGACATTAAACCTATTAATGGCAATTAAACCCGTTGTGATTTTGGGATTTATTGCCAGTTTAGGATTAACCGCTTGGTTATTTTTACAGTTGCCCCAGGGATTTTTACCCACGGAGGATCGAGGTCGAATTTTTACCCCGATTACCGCTCCTGAAGGGGTGAGCATTAACTATACTAACCGAGTGGTTCAGCAGGTGGAAAATATTTTTAGTCAAATCCCAGAAATTAGAAGTTATTTTGCCATTGCGGGTTCTAGTCGAGGGGTTTCCCAAGGAAATCGAGGATTTTCTTTTGCCCGGTTAACACCCTGGTCTGAACGCACCGAAGCTGAACAAACTCAACAATCTATTGTGGGAAAATTATTAGGTAAATTTTCAGCAATTACCGATGCCTTAGTTTTCGCTACAAACCCAGGAGGATTGCCCGGAGGTGGTCAAGGTCAACCCATCCAATTTGTGTTACAAGGTCGTGATTTAGAACAATTGGCGAATGTTTCGGAAGAATTTGTTATTCAGGCTAGAAATTTACCCGAGGTGGTGAATATTGATACTAATTTAAAACTGAATAAACCGGAATTAGTGATTAGTGTCGATCGTTCCCAAGCTGGCAATTTAGGCGTGTCTGTACAGGATGTTGCTCGAACTTTACAAATTTTGGTTGGGGGTCAGGAAATTACCAGTTTTAATCAGGGCAATCAACGCTATGAAGTGGTAGTTCGCGCCGATGAGAAATATCGAGCCAATCCCGAGGATTTAAAGCAATTATATGTCCGTTCCCAACAGGGAGAAATGATTGCTTTAAGTAATTTAGTAACTATTTCTACCGCCACCACACCTCCTCAAATTAACCATTTTAATCGCTTTCGGTCTGCCACTTTAGAAGGTAGTCCGGCCCCGGGAGTCAGTTTAGGTGTGGCGTTAAATGCCTTGGAAAATTTAGCTAAAGAGATTCTACCCCCCGATATGCGCACCGCTTTTTCCGGGGAATCTTTAGAATTTAAAGAAGCGGGTCAATCGACTAATTTTATTTTTGCCCTTGCCTTAGTTTTTATTTTCCTCACCTTAGCTGCCCAATTTGAAAGTTATATTGACCCGATGATTGTTCTATTAGCGGTTCCTCTGTCTTTATTAGGGGCATTTGGAGCGCTATGGATTGCACAATTAGAGTTAAATGCTTTTAGTCGAATTGGGTTGATTATGTTGATAGGATTAGCCACTAAAAACTCGATTTTAATTGTGGAATTTGCCAACCAATTACGGGAACAGGGGTTATCCATTCAAAAGGCAGCCATTGAAGCCTGTCGGTTACGATTTCGCCCGATTATGATGACCGCTTTATCAACGATTTTAGGAGTGATGCCCCTAGCTTTTGCCACGGGGGCAGGGGCCGCGAGTCGGGTCGCTATTGGTATGGCGGTGATGGGTGGAATGTTTGTTTCTACATTTTTGAGTCTCTATATTGTTCCGGTTTTTTATGTAATTGCCACCAGTATTCAATCCCGTTTGATGGGGCACAATTCTCCAGAACAACATTTAGAAAATGTCACTTTGAATACAGACAACGGATCTTATACTAATGGCAATGGTCATCATAATGGGAATGGCACGGTCTCACCCCATGGGGATCAACTTACAAAAGCTTTACAAAGTTCTGATAAAAGTCGGGATTTGTAAAGGAATTCTATAGATAATTGGGGTAACGGACTTTTGGTTATAACTGATATAATGGGTGTATAATTGGGTTAACATAACTTAATTTATAAATTGTTAAGTTATGATGATTTGATAACATTATAAGATTAATGATTCTTATTTGAGGTTTGAGAGAAGCATCAGGAGCGGTCTATCTAACCTGAGTAAAGATAGATCACCTGCCAGATTCCCAATTTGGATCTTGATGCCCACCCCATACCCTCAACCCAAAATTAAGACATTTCAAAACAGTCCTTTAAAACCTCACTTTAATAAAACATCATGCAAACCGTAAACTTGCCTGTCGATTCGATGAAGACCGAAATTTTGTGCGGTTATAAAAACCCCACTAAGCAGGTGCAAATTCTGCGGATGGAAACTACAATTCGGGGTTATTTTGAACGAGTTGTTTTTCCCGGGGAATATTGCCTATTTGTCGGCGAATCTCATATAGATCTGGAGGTTTATTCTAGTGGAGATCCAACCCGAATTGAATTAGAAAAAATCCCTTGTGATCTCTTGAAAGTTGAAGAAATGGAATAATTTTCTAACTTCGTAGTGAGGCGTTTACGCCTCAATAATTCTTAGTCAAAGATTAAGATGAGGCGTGAACACCTCACTACGGAAAATGGGATTATTCTTCTAAATTAAGGGATTCTTCCAATTCCAAATCTAAGGACAACTGGGCTTCGACTGACTCTGATTTTACATCTTCTCGCTTTGAAACATAATCAACTAATTTAATCCAGTCAATCTGATTATTTTTCATAAAATAACGCATAAATTCTTGCGTCATTTCATTGATTTTAGCAGAATAAGTTGCTTTAAAAATTTCATCTTTTTTCTTGGCTTCTATATCAATGGGTACAATCATCTCTTGGTAAAAATTATCATCTTCTGAGATAAAATTCCAAAAATCTTGGCCTGCATATTTAAAATAGACTTTATCGGGATCTTGATCGGCTTTCAAAGGGTTTTTATCTTTTCCATACATACAACCATTCACAGCCACAATTTTCTGAGTTATTCCTCGGTCTCTTAAAATTATTCTGGCTTTTTTAAAGTTATCTTTCATTCGATTAATTTGATCGGAATTTCCCCAGCTTATTCCTGATTTAATCCCAACGATATAATAAATTCCTCCTCTCTCAAATTCCAGATCAACACTATTAAGCGTTGATTTAACTCCTCCATATAGTGTTTCTGATATATATATAGCAAAACCTTCTAATAAATTTCCGAAAATCGTTTCTTCTTGGGAAGATAGAAAAGCATCGACAATACTTTTTACAAATTCTCCGGCTAATTCGATATTTTTAGCCTTAAATAAATAAGGATTTTTACGCTTAATAATATCTCTAATCTGAAGTTGTCTCAACTTTTCAAATCGTTTGTCATAGAAGGGGTTCAAAACATTCTCAATTAGATATTTAGAATAAATTTGATGATTCGATTCGCTCATGGCTAAATTATTAACTTCTTGTGTTTGATTAATCCCATTAAAACTTTGATTTTGACAATTAAATAGGGTTTTTTCTATATTAATTAAAGCTCCCTGATAATATTCTTCCTTGATCTCAATTCCAATATAACGTCTACCTAACTCTTTTGCTACCATGGCAGTAGTTCCCGAACCCAAAAAGGGATCAAAAACCGTATCTCCTGGTTCTGTAAATAATTGAATAAACCAGGAAGGCAGGGATTTAGGAAATGTAGCACTGTGACTTTTATTGCTGCATTCCGTTGCTAAGTGTAAAACATTGGTAGGATAAGCCATTGTCCGTCCCAACCAATTAGAGACATTTTTGCCAAATCCACTTTCAACCTTAGAATTATCCCGGGTCTGATCAATTTCACTCAAATTTTTTAAGCGAGTTTTAGCCCAATCTCCCATGGGAACCATCACCCTTTCTTGATACATTTTGAATTTTTTCTGCTTATTGAACTGTAGACAACGTTCCCAAGCATCACGAAAACGATTAGGCCATTTACCCGGATAGCTATTCTTTTTATGCCAAATATATTCTTCAGTCCATAACCATCCTTGTTGTTGCATTTCTAAAATCAACTTAATAACGTAGTTATGCCTTTCTCCATTAACAACTTTTTCTTTAATATTAATAATAAGGGTTCCATCTTCTTTTAAAACTCTGTACAGTTCTTGAGAAATGGGAAGAAACCATGGGACATAATCATCTGGATTAATCCCGCCATAGGTTTTCTTCCGGCTATCTGCATAGGGAGGAGATGTTACAATCAGATCTGCTATATTAGAAGGAATTTGCTGCAAAACTTTTGAGCAATCACCTAAAATAATTGTGTTGTGCCAATCTTTTTCCGAGGTAATTATATCCTGCTGATTGGGATTTGATATTAGTTTGAATTCTGGGGGGTGAATACTCAATGTAACTCTCCAAAGAAGCGATCGCTTTTTCCCAATTAAACTCTATCAGTTGTGGCGATCTCGAATCAACTTA
>DATNRE010000244.1:0-3905 GCA_036703685.1 Candidatus Obscuribacterales bacterium | reverse complement strand
GATTTTGAGAGTTCATATTTCCCTAAAAAGTTTAGAGATAAATCGACAAAAAATCGAGATTCTGCCGATACTTGGGGAACCGAACAAGCTGTTAAAAAGACAAAGCTACAGCCTAAAACAATCAGACTTTTAACCCATTTTTTCCAAACTTTCACCTTTCTCTCCTCCCTAACGCTCCGATTATGATTATCCCATATTATTACTTTTTTGGTCAATTCACCCCAGCAAAACTGATTTGATGGTTTGCAAAAGGGGAAAAATAGTTATACAATAATAGATTATATTTTAAATATTAAGGCTCTAATTTTATGATTAATTTAAAGACTGGCAGTATTCAAAGACTAAACTTTATTTTAATCCCGGTTTTTATTCTATTATCAGGTGGGGTTAATCTGGAAGTTGCGATCGCTCAAAAAGAAAAACAAACCGAACCCGAAAAACCTCTCCTAGATGATTTTTCTCCTAACCCATTATTCAGTAAAGAACCCGATCCCTTACTCCCTACTCCTCCTCGTGATGGTGAAGTTTTAGGTCAAAGTCAACAACAAATCTTAGAACCTGAATTAGTTAAACTCAATGCAGAAGCTACAGGATTATTAGCTGCTGGAAATATTCCGGGGGCTTTTGAATTATGGAATCGAGAGTTAAGAATTCGTCGTTATTTTGGATTAGCTCAAGAAATTGCTGCTTTAAATCGTATCGGTTTAATTGCTTGGAATAATAGCCAACGACTATATATAAAGTTTATCACAGAACGTCTGGATCAAATTGTACAAAAACTTAATACGGAAAAGATTAATGATCTTAAATTGTGGGAATCCTTGGGATTAACCTTTAAGAATATTAGAGCTAAAAATCAATCTTTAATTGTCTATGAATCTTTATTAGCAACGGCTAATCAAAGCGATGATATTTTAGCTGAGGAACAATATTTAAACGAAATTGCTCAAATTTATATGATGTGGTTAGACTATCCCAATGCAGCAGAAACCTATGAAAAATTGTTAGAATTACAACAGGAAATCCGCGCCATTCAAGGGGATATTCTACCTGCTCAACCCCAACCCGCCACCGCCGAAAATCCTAACCCCACACCCCCGGCGAGTCAGGTGCGATCGCTACAACAATTAGCTTTTATTTATGAACAAATTGCAGAATATTTAAAAGCTATTACTGTGAAAGAAAGACTGGTGGGCTATTATGCAACTCAGCAAAACTTATTAGCAATTCCAGAAATTAAATTAGGAATTGGGGGGAATTATGAAAAATTAGGACAATTTGAACAGGCGGGAGCAACCTATCAAGAAGCCTATAGTATTGCCACCTCTATTCAACAGTTTGATAACGCCAGTGAAGCTTTAGGGAGACTGGGGAAACTCTATCGATCTCAAAATCAAATTAAAACGGCTTTAGACATTTATCAAGCCCAAGTTTTAGTTAATCAACAAGGCTATAATTATTATGGAATGATGAATGCCTATGATCAAATCGGAGATATTTATTTATCACAAAAAGCCTATCAATCGGCGATCGCAGCTTTCCAACAAGGACTAGCATTAGCCCAACAGTTAAAATACCGTGAGGATTATTTTGTGAAAAAAATTGATACCGTTAATCGTCAAATGAATCGTTAAATTTTCCCCTGGGTAGGAGTAATTCATGAATTACCCCTACTAAATTGTTAAAATAATTGCCAAAGATAGGCTAAAAAAATTGCGGTAATTGCCCCAATTAAAGTATTAATAAAATTAACAATTTCATTGGTTAACCATGTCCATTTGGTTTGTAAGGTTGCACCAATCACACTTTCCAAATTAGTCGCAACAAACGCCGCAATTACACTCCAAAGGATTCCCCAAATATCAATTAAACCCAGACTCCAAGCCAAGACAGAAACCACAATAGAAGCCCCGACCCCCGCCAAGGTTCCTTCTAAACTGACCGCCCCTTCCGTACCCCTAGGAACGGGTTTTAAGGTAGTAATTAAAAAAGTCTGTTGACCGTAGGCTTTGCCAATTTCGCTGCCACAGGTATCGGATAATTTGGTACTAAAACTGGCAACATATCCTAATATTAATAGCGGTATCCAAGATTGTATTTCTATAAGATCAGGAAACCCTAGGGGGAGAAAAAAGACCCCTAACCCGCATAACATCCCCGTTAAAGCCGAACCCCAGACATTTTCTGGCCCCCGAGCCCCCCCGCGTTTTTCGGCAATTCCAGCGGCTTCCTTTTGGGCTTTGCCAATGCGGGTGACACCCGAGCCCACTAAAAAATAGAACACCACAATTAGATAACCCCGCCAACCCAAACACCCCCAAATTAACACCCCTAAGATCCAAGCATGAACCCATCCGGCCGGAGTTAATAACTTTTTGGCGACAATTACCCCGAAACTAATTAAAACTGTATTTAAAGCGATCGCAAATACCCAAGGATTAAGCCACACTAATTCATAAATCATAATCGGATCTCAAAACCATGAACAAAACTTTATTCCATCTTGCCTTTCCCGTGAACAATATCGAAGAAACAAAAGCCTTTTATGGCGACGGCTTAGGCTGCGAAATCGGCCGGGAAACCCGCAATTCTATCATTATGAACCTTTACGGTCATCAAATTGTGGCCCATGTGAGTCAAGCCCCCCTAACGGCCCAAAATGGAATTTATCCCCGACACTTTGGCTTAATTTTTACATCTGAAGCTGACTGGGAAACCCTCTTAGACACCGCCCAACAAAAACAGCTAAAATTCTACCAAGAACCCAAACGCCGTTTCCCTGGTTTACCCACGGAACACCGCACTTTTTTCTTAGAAGATCCGTTTTATAATCTATTAGAATTCAAATATTACTGTCATCTTGAAGCCGTATTTGGCTGTAATGAATACGCCCAGGTGGGAGACGTTTAAACCCCGATTTTGTGACCCGTTATCAACTTAAATGGTAGCGGGTGTTCCTGAAGGATTTAAGGTTTTTAGGGGTGAATTTAAGGCTTTCTCGACCAGCACTAAAGATTTCTGATCCGTCACCATCCAAGCATGGAGAAAAACATTAACTGCGAATTCTTGACCGATAGGCATTTGGGAACTTTGCGCCGGAACAATCATCCCATCCAAAGGTGTCCAAATTGAGGTAAAATTGATTGAGTCTAGGATTTCTAAATCCCGATTTAAGTCTTGTAAAAAGGGACTATTAGAACGCATTTGAGAGGCGGCTAAGGTGGGGTAAAGATACCCCGTTAAAGTGCCGTGATGGGGAGAGGAAATCGTGATCAGCCGTTGGACTCGTGCAATTCCGCCCAAGCGTTGCACATAATAGCGACTGACAATTCCTCCCATACTAAACCCGATTAAATCAATGGGTTGTTCGGGGGGGAAGGTTTGGGTTACATAGGCTGCAATTTGTTGAGCTAAGGCTTCTAACCCAAATCGACCATCATTAGGAATCAGATTCAGACTGTAAATGTCCCATCCCTTTTTGGTGAGATAGGCGGTCATGGTTTTAAAAATCGCTTTGGTATCAAATATACCGTGAATCAATAAAACCGGATTGCGAGGGTTGCTATTATTCATCGGATTTAAAATTGAATTAAGTTAGTTCCAACTTAGACTATCACGGGAGATTCTGGATTGACCCCCGGGACAGTCCGGGGACTGGCTAAGATCGGCGGCTAACTTCTATTCTGAGAAATTTGTAAATAAATGCAAACAGATCAGATATTTTTTACCAAAATCTCGGAAATTCGGGGGTTTTATTTCAACATAATGTAACATTATGTAAATTTTTGTAGACAAATTTTTCGTTTTTCCCTAGTCTGAATTCAGGTCTTAAGGCTTTCAACTTCCTAAAAATAACGACGGAGTAAGGATAATGTTAAATAAAATTTTCGGTTCTAAGAAAAAAG